>JBBSRT010000259.1:0-1511 GCA_038242765.1 Propionibacteriales bacterium | reverse complement strand
TTGGGCGTTGTCGGCATCATCGTGCCGTGGAACTTCCCGATGCCGATCGCCGGTTGGGGCTTCGGGCCGGCGCTTGCCGCGGGCAACGCGGTCGTGCTCAAGCCGGCCGAGTTGACGCCGTTGACGGCCATGCGGCTGGCCGAGCTTGGCTCCGAAGCCGGACTGCCCGACGGCGTATTCACCGTGATTCCGGGCAAAGGATCGGTTGTCGGTGAACGCTTCGTGACCCATCCGTTGGTGCGTAAGGTCTGCTTCACCGGGTCCACGGAGGTGGGCAAAAAGATCATGGCCGGCTGCGCCGAGCAGGTCAAGAGGGTCACCCTCGAACTAGGCGGCAAAAACGCCAACATCATTTTCGCTGACGCCGACCTGGCCAAGGCGGCCGCGGCGGTGCCCGGCGGCGCTTTCGACAACGCCGGTCAGGACTGTTGCGCCCGCTCACGCATCCTGGTCGAACGGTCCGCGTATGACGAGTTCGTGTCACTACTCGAACCGGCGGTGACCGGTATGCGTGCTTGCGACCCTGCCGATCGCAACAGCGACATGGGGCCGCTCATCTCGGCCGGCCAGCGCGATTCAGTCAGAGCCTATGTCGACGAAGCCGAGGTGGCTTTCGCCGGCCAAGCACCCGACGGCGAAGGTTTTTGGATGGCGCCAACGGTCGTTTTGGCTGATTCGGCGCAGCAGCGGATCTGGCGCGAAGAGGTCTTCGGCCCCGTCGTCGCGGTGTTGCCCTTTGATGGCGAGGCCGAAGCAGTGCAGCTGGCCAACGACACCGAATACGGGTTGTCGGGCTCGATCTACACCCGCGACATCGGCCGTGCGCTACGTATGTCGCGGGCCATCGAGGCCGGCAATCTGAGTATCAATTCGCATTCGTCGGTGCGCTATTGGACACCGTTCGGCGGATTCAAACAATCCGGTCTTGGCCGCGAACTCGGACCCGATGCGCCCAACGCGTTCACCGACCTCAAAAACGTCTTCATCAGCAACGATTGACCCCATACCCAAAACAGACTCACAGGCCAGACTCACAGGACAGGAAAGCACAAAATGGCAGGACGCCTCGCAGGGAAAACCGCCGTCGTCACCGGCGGATGCTCAGGTATCGGTTTGGCAACGGTTCGCCGCTTCGCCGAAGAAGGGGCAAAGGTCGTGATCGGCGACCTTGACGACGCGCGAGGCAAGGAGATTGCCGACGAGGTTGGCGGCGCTTTCGTCCACGTCGATGTCGTCGACAAGGAGCAGGTCGATGCGCTGTTCGCCGCCGCCAACGACACCTACGGCTCGGTCGACGTCGCCTTCAACAATGCGGGCATCTCGCCGCCAGAGGATGACTCGATCCTCACCACCGACCTTGAAGCGTGGCGCCGGGTCCAGGAGGTCAACCTCACCAGCGTCTATTTGTGCTGCAAGGCCGCCCTGCCCTACATGCTCGATCAGGGCAAGGGCTCGATCATCAACACCGCATCCTTTGTGGCGGTGATGGGTGCGGCGACGTCGCAGATCTC
>JBBSRT010000258.1:0-1515 GCA_038242765.1 Propionibacteriales bacterium | reverse complement strand
CGAAATCATGAAGGAGATCATCGGCCGCAATATGGGCCTCTAACCCGCCGAGGAGGCTCGACGCGCCCACCGAGGAGGCGGTTTGTGCGGTCAGGGCTTCCCGGCGATGACGACCGTTGCGTCCAACTCATCGGAACGGACCACAACCGACTCCAAGCCTTGGGCCGCGAAGACCTGCATCGTGGCATTTGACTGACTTTTGCTGGTTTCTATCAAGAGCTGGCCTCGTGGCGCAAGCCAATCGCGTGTTGAGGCGGCGACACGGCTTTGTATGTCCAGGCCATCTGCGCCACCGTCGAGCGCGATGCGGGCCTCATGGAGTCGCGCTTCGGGCGGCATCAGCGCAATTGCCTCCGTGGGCACGTAGGGAGCATTGACGACGATGATGTCGATTTTTCCCTGAAGCGAATCGGGCAACGGATCAAAGAGATCGCCTTCGAAAACGTGGCCGCGCCCTGCGAGGTTGCGGCGCGCGCAACGGACCGCTGCAGGATCGATGTCGGCGGCATAGAGGTCGACTCCATCCACGGCCTCGGCAATCGAGGCACCGATCGCGCCAGTTCCACAGCAGAGATCCAGCACAACTTCCCCCGGCTCGGCAAGATCAATGGCTTGGCGCGCGAGGAACTCCGTACGGCGTCGAGGGACGAAAAGCCCACGGTCGACGAAGACTCGCATTCCGCAGAATTCGACCCAGCCGAGGATGTGTTCGAGCGGCAGACCGGCGACGCGGCGTTCGACCATGTCTTCCAGCGACGCGGCAGAGGATGCCGCCGCGATCAGCAATTGCGCCTCATCCTCGGCAAAGACGCATCCGGCAGCCCGAAGTCTCGCGGTGACAGCTGACAAAGAATGTGGCGGCAAGGAGTGCGACATGGATAGGCCTTTCCGTTATCGCTGAGGCTACTTGGCGGCGTTTTCCACAGTGGTGGGCGGCGCACTGTCAAAAGCCAGCATCGGGATCTAAACTCGTCGGTATGAATGACGCGCAAACCTGGACTGCCATCGGTGGCATGCTCGCGGTTTTGTTTGCGGTCATGGCGATGATGACGCGGCTGTTCGGTCATGTCCTCGATGCAAAGCTCGACACCGTCAACACCCGCATCGACGGGCTTTCTGAGTCGATGACGCTGGGTTTTAAGCAGGTTGAGCGGCGGTTCGAACGGGTCGACAAGCGGTTTGAGCAGGTCGACAGGCGACTCGACGGCATCGACGACGACATTCAGGCGATCACACGCCGGCTCATGGGCGGTCCGGACGCGGCCTGATCAGTTCATCGCCCGCACCGTGCAGGTGGCGGTTGGTCCCATCCCGCCGAGTGGCGCAGATCTGGCATCCAGTGGCGCATATTCGGGCTGAAAACGGCTGAAACGGTCCGAAACTGCGCCACTCGATGCACGACGAGGTGGGCGACGGGGCAGGGACGGGAACGGGACGGCGACGCTTGGACGGTCCGCGGCCGGGGCAACTCAGCTCCGGCGGCGGACGGTTTCGCGTTTGGTCTCGTTGACCGCT
>JBBSRT010000257.1:0-1536 GCA_038242765.1 Propionibacteriales bacterium | reverse complement strand
GGCGCGATGACTCCGATCGTGCAGCTCGCCTCGCTCAGCGTGCCCGAGCCACGGATGGCCGTCATCAGTCCGTACGACAAGGAGACGCTGGGCGTCATCGAGCGGGCGATCCGCGACTCCGACCTCGGTGTCAACCCCACCGATGACGGCAAGGTTCTTCGGGTATCGATGCCGGAGCTCACCGAGGATCGACGCAAGGAGTACATCAAGCTGGCGCGCACCAAAGCAGAGGACGGACGCATTGCGGTACGCAACATGCGACGTACTGCGAAACAAGCGTTGGATAAGGCCGAAAAGGACGGTGAGGTGGGCAAGGACGAGGTCACCGGTGCCGAAAAACGTCTCGACGCGTTGACCAAGAAGCATGTTGACCACGTCGATGAACTACTCAAGAAAAAAGAAGCAGAGCTCCTTGAAATCTGACCCGCCGGCTGCAAAGCCGAGTCGCGCCGGCCGGGACCTACCGGCAGCGATTGGGGTCGGCGTCGGGCTCGTTGCGATGATCCTAGCGTCGTTGTTTCTGCTGAAACCGACATTCATCGTTATCGTCGCGGTTGCGATCGGACTCGGGATGATCGAGATCACTCGAGCATTCAAGACCGCGGGCATTCTGGTGCCGATCGTACCGGTCCTGACAGGCGCCGCCGTGATGATGGCTGTGGCCTATCCCGAAGGTGTCGAAGCATCTGCAGTTGCCATGGCGTTGACTGTCATCGGCACGCTGATCTGGCGGCTCGCAGACGGCGCCGAAGGTTTTGTTCGCGACACCAGTGCCGCACTTTTCATCCTTTCTTACTTGCCGCTGATGGCGATTTTTGCCATCTTGATGCTTGCCGAAGCAGATGGTGCCTGGCGCATCGTTGCGTTCATCTTGGTGACCGTTGCCTCGGACGTCGGTGGTTACGCCGCCGGAGTGTTCTTCGGTAAACACCCGATGGCGCCCACCATCAGCCCGAAAAAGTCGTGGGAGGGCTTCGCCGGCTCGATGGTCGTCGGCATGATTGCTGGCACCGCCGTCGTAATGTACCCCCTTGACGGCCGTTGGTGGGTTGGACTGATTCTGGGTGCCGCAGCGGTGGTCATGGCCACGATGGGTGACCTGAGTGAATCGCTGATCAAGCGCGATCTTGGCATCAAGGACATGGGCAATCTACTGCCCGGCCACGGCGGGATCATGGATCGACTCGACTCGCTCGTGGCGGTCGCCCCCATTGCATGGCTGATCATGAACTACCTCGTGCCCGTTGGCTGAAAGCGTCCTGGTTATAGACGGCTTGGTAATCGGTGGTTTGGTCGGGGCATTGGGTGGACAATGAGACAATTGCCCCATGAGTGACGTCAACCCGAAACCGCTGCCGCTGGTCTTCAATCAGCCGAAAGGCCGCAGGAAGCCGCCGCGGCACTTGGCCGACCTTGATGCCGATGGTCGCAAAGCGGCAGCCGAGGCGCTCGGCGAACCGGCATTCCGGGCCAAACAGATCGCGACGCACTATTTCAGTCGCCTCGTCAACGACCCCGCCGACATGACCGATCTGC
>JBBSRT010000256.1:0-1583 GCA_038242765.1 Propionibacteriales bacterium | reverse complement strand
AGGAGATTCCCCGCATGAGGCCTTCGAGGAACTCGTAGTAGCCAAGCACATCGCGGTCTTCTGCGGGGATGTCGGCACAGGCCCACTCGACATAGTTGCGAATCTCTTCGCGATCGTCGGGCGCCGTCAGCCGCATGTTGGCATCTAGGCACTGTCGTACGGCAGCTGCGCAACCGGCGCGGCTGAAAACGAAAACGATGGCTGGCAGGAGGCCTTCGCCTTCGAGTCGGTCCACGACATCGACCCTGCTGGGCGTGTAGTGGCGTGGGCGGGACCGTTGCGCGCCGTATGTTCGGCCGCGTTTGCCTGGACCGCGGTGGGATTTCGACAGCCGGGCGGATTGCCAGTCGTCGCGGGCGATGCGTTCAAGATCACGATTGACGCGTTGTTCGCTGCCGTCGCGGTCGTCGCGGTCGAACAGCGGGAGCATCTTGCGGCCCACCAGAACGTGTTGGTAGAGCGGCACTGGCCGGGTCTCCTCAACGATGGTGACGTTGTTGCCGCGTACCTCGGCGAGCCATTCGCCGAACTCCTCGGCGTTGGAGACCGTTGCTGACAGGGAGATGATCGACACCGATTCGGCAAGCCCGATGATGACTTCTTCCCAGACAGCGCCGCGGAACCTGTCGGCCAGGTAGTGGACCTCGTCCATCACGACATAGCCCAAGCCGCTGAGCGTATGGGAACCGGCATAAATCATGTTGCGCAGCACTTCGGTGGTCATGATGACGATCGGTGCTTCACCGTTGATCGTGTTGTCGCCGGTCAACAGGCCGACGTGGTCGATGCCGTAGCGGGCAACCAGATCGTTGTACTTCTGGTTCGACAGGGCTTTGATCGGCGTGGTGTAAAAGCATTTGCGTCCCTGCGCAAGCGCCATGTGCACGGCAAACTCACCGACGACTGTCTTCCCGGCACCGGTGGGCGCGGCGACAAGGACGCCGTTGCCGTCCTCCACCGCCTTGCAGGCTTCACGCTGAAAACGGTCGAGCCCGAAGGCATACATACCGGCAAAGGAAGCGACTTCAGGATGCTTGCGGTCGGCGCGTGACTGCGAATAGCGCTCGGCCGCAGAAGACATGCCCCCAGCCTACTGGTCAGTGCCGTCGCAATCGGAGTTGCTCGCCGCAGCATCATGCAACGAGTGGCGCAGATTCGGGCCATTTCGTGACGATTTTGCCCAAATCTGCGCCACTGGGCAGCGAAATTGCGCCACTCGCGGGGTTGGGCGGGCACGACGGCGCGGGGTTAGAGCGGCGACGCTTCGTCATCGGGGGTCTGGGTGCCGAGTGCGGTGGCCTTGCGCCGGTCGAGAGCTCGCGCAATCACCTCGGAGATCGCGTAGAGCACCGTCATCGGCACCGCGAGGAACAGCATCGTTGCCGGATCGGTGCTGGGTGTTGCCACCGCTGCGAAGACGAATATAGCGATGATGATCCAAGGCCGCGACGCCACCAGTTGGCGACCGCTCACGACGCCCACCAGGTTGAGCATGATGACGAACAACGGAATCTCGGCGGCAACACCAAAGACGAGGATCGTGCGCAGCACAAAGCTCAGGTAGCCGCCCAGATCCACGAGGT
>JBBSRT010000255.1:0-1597 GCA_038242765.1 Propionibacteriales bacterium | reverse complement strand
CGGGGAAGGCGCCGATGCCAGCTGGCTGGCCGGCCAGGGCTGGACGGTCAAGGCCCTTGATCTGTCCCAGGTCGCACTCGACAAGGCGGCGGCTCTGGCGCGCAGCCTCGGCGACGACGTCGCCGATCGCATCACCTGGCAACAGGCTGACCTGTTCGAGTGGCAGGCTGAGCCCCGGGCATACGACCTCGTCAGCGCGCAGTTCATGCACCTATCGAAGCCGGCAATCTTTGAGTTGCAGCGACGCCTCGCCGCATCCGTCGCGCCGGGCGGCACGCTGTTGATCGTGGGCCATCACCCCAACGACGAGCGACACTCGGCCGAGGGCACCAGTTTTCCTGATATTCGCTACACCGCCGAGGAAGTCGCAGCGCTGCTCGACCCCGAGAACTGGACGATCGATGCGACCACGTTTTCGCGCAACTGGGTCAATCAAGACGGCGAGCCAGCGGTGGCGTTGGATGCGATCCTCCAAGCCGTTCGGCGCTGATTCGAAGCCATTCGGCGAATACTCGACAGTTGCGCCCGCAACTCGTGTGCAACCGTGACAGGAGTATGAATAAGGTGAGGTAAGCCACATCTGAGTTTTCCCGGGAGGCACCGTGTTTTGTCCACTCACCGTCAATGATTTTCTTGACCGCGCCGTCACGGTTTATCCCGATCGCATTGCCGTCGTGGATGAACCCGATCAACCCGCCCCGTCGTGGGGCGAAATGACCTACGCCGAGATGGGACGTCGCGCTGCCGCGCAGGCCGCTAACCTCGATGCGCTCGGCGTTCCGGTCGGTGGTCGGGTCGCAATTATTTCGCATAACTCCGCGCGGCTCTTGACGTCATATTTCGGTGTCTCGGGCTGGGGCCGGATCCTGGTTCCGATCAACTTCCGCCTCGCGCCTGCTGAGGTGAAATACATCGTCGAGCACTGCGGCGCAGAAGTCCTGATCGTCGATCCATCGCTGCGGTCGTTGCTGGACACAGTGACCGCGAAGCATGTCTTCGTGATCGGCGAGGACGACGACAAGATCTGGGGCGGAAACGGCACGCCAGAGCCCTGGGCGGCCGATGAAGGCGCCACCGCAACGATCAACTACACATCGGGTACGACGGCACGACCCAAGGGCGTCCAACTGACACACCGCACGCTGTGGCTCAACGCGACAGTGTTCGGCTGGCAGTCCTCGGTCGACGATCGCGACGTCTACCTGCACACCCTTCCGATGTTCCACGCCAATGGTTGGGGGATGCCCTACGCCATGACCGGTATGGGCGCCAAGCACATCGTCATACGCCAGATCGACGGCACCGAGATCCTCAAGCGGATCGAGAAGTACGGCGTCACCGCGATGTGCGCCGCTCCGGCGGTCGTCGCGATGGCACTGGATGCAGCGAAGACGTGGGACGGTGAGACCCCCGGCCGCGACCGGGTACGCATCATTGTCGCCGGTGCCCCACCGCCAACCAGCACGATCCAGCGCGTACGTGAGGAACTTGGCTGGGAGTTCATTCAGATTTACGGGCTCACCGAAACCGCCCCGCTCCTCACCATGAACCGGACGAGAGCGGAGTGGGACCACCTCTCCGCGGCCGACCGCGCCCT
>JBBSRT010000254.1:0-1602 GCA_038242765.1 Propionibacteriales bacterium | reverse complement strand
GCTCTCCTCCTCCGCGCGGGTATGACGTCCGATGAGGAACATGCTCATCAGCCCGGCGACGACAGCGCCGAATGCGCTGGCCTGCCACGCGACCTGTCCGCCCACGGTGTTGAGTGCTCGCGCCGGCCCGGCCATCGCGATGAGAGCGGCATTGTTTTGCATGCTGGCGGCAGCGATGTCGAATTCGGCCTGCGTCGCATACAACGCATCGACGCTGATCGCTTGGGACCAATAAAGCAGCACGACCCCTGCGGTCCACCAGATCAGCGCGAAGCGGTCACGGCGCCAGAAGAACCGAAACAGCGTGCCGGTGCCGGTGAACGCGCTCATGTTGTTGCTTGCGCGCCGCTGGTTTCGATCTCGTCGCCGTAGTGGCGCAGGAACAGCTCCTCCAGCGTCGGCGGCTGGCTCGTCAACGTTTCGATGCCGAACTCCCCCAACTTTGCGAGCGCCGCACCCAGCGACACGGTGTCTACCTCGAAATGAGCCCGATTGCCTTCCACCATGAGGTCGTGAACTCCACCGATCTCATCGAGACCGACGGGGGTTCGCGTCGTCTCGGAAACGACCGAGGTGCGCGTCAGGTGCCGCAGGTCGGCGAGCGTTCCGCTTTCGACTGTACGGCCGGCGCGAATGATGCTGACTCGGTCGCACAATGACTCGACTTCGGCCAAAATGTGGCTCGACAACAACACGGTGCGGCCGTCATTCTTGACCTCGTGGATGCACTCTTGGAAGACCGCCTCCATGAGCGGGTCGAGGCCTGATGTGGGTTCGTCGAGGATCAGCAGTTCAGCATCGGAGGACAATGCTGCAACGAGGGCGACCTTTTGCCGGTTGCCCTTGGAGTAGGTGCGGCCCTTCTTGGTCGGATCGAGTTCGAAGCGCTCCAGCAGCGACGAGCGGCGGTGTTCGTTCAGCCCGCCTCGCAACCGACCGAGCAGGTCGATGACCTCGCCGCCGGACAGGTTGGGCCACAGGTTGACGTCACCGGGAACGTAGGCCAGACGGCGATGCAGTGCGGCGGCTTCGCTCCAGGGGTCGCCGCCGAGCAGCCGGACGTCACCCGCGTCTGCGCGCAGCAATCCGAGCAGCACGCGGATCGTGGTGGATTTGCCCGAGCCGTTGGGCCCCATGAAGCCGTGTACTTCACCGCATGCCACGCGCAGGTCAAGGCCGTCGAGTGCTTTCGTGGTGCCGAAGGACTTGTCGAGGCCGTCAATCGAGATCGCGTCGTCTGTTGAACGCGTGTCATCCATACGGCGCACCTTACTCAGACGCCCTTCCCCAAGATTTGGGACGTTCTCGTTGACCTGAGCGATCTAGGGCAACCGCAGCGTCCCAAATCTCGAGGGGCCGGGACTCAGCGCACGTTGTCGATGGGGTGTTCGGCTTCGGCCGGCTTCGTGACCAGCCCGAACTGTTCACCATGGTCCTGGACACCTCGTACGACGGCACCCTCGACGAGTTCGCTGCCGATCTGTTCACGCAGGATCATCGGATCGTGCTTGAGATCCATGTACAGCGACAGGCACAGCGCGCACATGACCAATACAAAAGGCAGCGAGGCCACAATCGTGAGGCCTTGCAAACCCGTCAACG
>JBBSRT010000253.1:0-1676 GCA_038242765.1 Propionibacteriales bacterium | reverse complement strand
GTGACCCGATAGCGAAAGCAGCTGCTGACAGTGCGGGCAACCAATCTGTTGAACCCGCTCCACGAGGCGCGCAGGGGCGGCTGCTCTACCGGTTCAACCGTCATGGCTTTACGGTAGCGACATGGACCCCTTGCAGCGTGCACCTGACAACCAAGCCACGCCACTGGTTGGCTACAACGTGTTGACCGCCGACCACGCCTTGACCGATGCCGTACGCGCGTATGCGGGCAGCGACGCCGAAACCGTGCTCGATTCGCTGACCGACATCGGCGCACTGGCCGGTTCCGCCGAAGCGCGCGAGCATTGGCACCTGGCCAACGAGAACGAGCCGAAACTCATCACCGCCGACCGTTACGGCAACCGCGTCGATGAGATCGCCTTCCACCCGTCGTGGCATTGGTTGATGGAGCACGGCGTCGGCTTCGGCCTCACCGCAGCGCCCTGGGTCAGCTCCGATCCGTCGCCACACCTGCGCCGTGCAGCCGGATTCTTCACGTGGGGACAGGTCGAACAGGGCCACATGTGTCCGATCACGATGACGTACGCGGTGGTGCCGGCGCTGCGGGCAGACGACGCGTTGGCCAAGGAGTGGACCCCCGGGCTCGCCTCGACGACATACGACTTCGGCTTGCGTCCGCCGCAGGACAAGAAGGGCCTCCTCGCCGGCATGGGGATGACCGAAAAGCAGGGCGGCTCCGACCTGCGCACCAACTCGACGGTGGCCGAGCCGACTCAGGTGCATGGCGAATACCGGCTGACGGGGCACAAATGGTTCACGTCTGCGCCGATGAACGACGTCTTCCTCGTGCTGGCCCAGGCGCCCGGCGGCGTGAGTTGCTTTGTCGTGCCGCGAGTCTGCCCCGATGGCAGTCGCAACGCGCTCAGCATCGTCCGACTCAAGGACAAGCTCGGCAACCGCTCCAACGCCTCCAGCGAGCTCGAATTCGACCGCGCCTGCGCCCTGCGCCTCGGCGACGAAGGTCGCGGCATCCGCACCATCATCGAGATGGTCTCGGCCACCCGCATGGACTGCATCCTTGGCTCAGCGAGCATCATGCGCAAGGCACTGGCCGAAGCGTCTTGGCATGCCTCACAACGTTCGGCATTCGGTGCGACACTCGCGCAACAGCCGGCAATGATCAACGTGCTCGCCGACCTGGCCGTCGAAACCGAAGCAGCCACGATGGTCTCGATGCGGCTCGCCTCGGCCATCGACCACCCGAACGATCCGCACGAACAGGCATTGCGACGCATCGGGCTCGCGTTGGAGAAGTTCTGGGTCTGCAAACGCACGCCGATGATGGTCGCCGAAGCACTCGAATGCCTCGGCGGCAACGGATACATCGAAGAATCCGGTATGCCGTTGCTGTTCCGCGAATCGCCGCTGAATTCGATCTGGGAGGGCAGCGGCAACGTCAACGCTCTTGACGTCATACGAGCCATCTCCCGCGAACCCGAATCGCTTGAAGCGTGGCTGAGTGAGGTTGGCTCCGTACGCGGTGAGGACCCGCGCCTCGATACGGCCGTCAACGACGTTCTGGCCGATCTTGCCGACCTCACCGACGTCGAATCGCGAGCCCGGCGCATCGCCGCCCGGATGGCAATGTGCCTTCAGGGCGCCGTGCTGTTGCGGCACGGGCATCCCGCAGTCGCAGACGCCTTTTGTGCCTCGAGGT
>JBBSRT010000252.1:0-1761 GCA_038242765.1 Propionibacteriales bacterium | reverse complement strand
GGTTAGACTGGCCGCCTGATGACATCATCGCCGGCGAAGTTCACCATCTTGACCGTATGCACCGCGAACATTTGTCGTTCGCCGATGATGGAGATGCTGCTTCGCTCGGGCCTTGATGCCGATCGCTTCGCCGTGCTAAGCGCGGGCATCCAGGGCTGGGACCAGTCACCCATGGACGCGGATGCGGCCGCCCAGCTTGAGCGTCTCGGTGGTGATGGCAGCGCATTCCGGTCACAGCCCATCACGGCGGCGTTGATCAAGTCGGCGAGCCTGATCCTGACCGCGACCCGCGAACACCGATCTGGTGTCTTGGACGTCAGCCCCGGAGCGTTGCGGCGCGCGTTCACCCTGCGTGAGTTCGCGGCTCTTGCCCCCAAAGTTGAGACCCCATCACTGTCGACTCTGGTGACCGAAGCCGCTCGGATGCGAAGTCAGGGCCCCGCTGATGCCGACATCGCCGACCCCTACCGCGGTGGCGCTGATGTGCACGAGGTGATCGCCGAGGAGATTTCGGAGTCGGTCACCACGGTGTGCGAAGTGCTCAACCGCATCACCGCACGGTGAGCCGTCTGTGTCTCATCCTGCTTGCACGTAGGAACGCAAATTTTTGGCGACGGCCTCCATGCCGGATGCTCGCGGATGCAGCAGGATCCCGTCGCCTTCTGCAGCGGTAACCCCGTTGACCCACGCCGCCTCGCCGGCGCACGCATCATGCCCGGTCGACATCGACCGTAGCGAGATGAAGTCCACTCCGGCGTCTTGGGCTGCTGTCTCGAGCGTGTCGTCAAGGTCGGCTTCGACGGTGGCGGCCATTTTGAGTAAGTCGGGGTCGACCGGAATCGCCGGACACATACCGGAGCCGGGCAGGATGCGCAGATAGCCGACCAGGAGTACTCGAGCCTTCGGCGCTCGCGCCTTGACCGCCTTGAGGGTCTCGGTGACGTTGCGTTGTGTCGTGGTCAGCAGCGCCGGTACCGTGGTGAGAGTCGATCGGCATGCAGCAGGCGCGTTGCTCCGCGCGAAAAAGCAGCCATAGGCGACTTTGGCTGTCAGCCCGGAGTCGTTGCCGCCGATGCCGATCGTGACCAGGTCAGTGTCAGCGTCGACGGCGTCGAGTTGAGCGGGGACTTTTTTGTTGCCCGGCGGTGTGGATGATTCCAACACGTCCGTGGTGGTCGCTCCGCCGCAGCTGACGTCCACAAAGGAATCCACGTCGAGACTCTTGGCAAGCAACGCAGGATAGTTGTGGTCGGAGCGCTGGCACGCCGTCGTCGTGGTCGCGATGCCGCCGCCGGCAACGAAAGAGTCGCCGAGCGCCACATATTTGAAGTCGGGTTCCGGAGTCGGAGTCGGAGCCGTCGCCGGAACGGGAGTCGGAGCCGAAGACGTGGCCGGAGCAGGGTTTCCGCAGGATGACAGCACCAGAGCGGTGGCGGCAATGACTGCAGCGAAGAGGCGGCGGTGCCCGTGGACGGTCATGCCCAAAAGGTTAGCGCGGCTTGTGGACTCGTCGCGCGACGAATATTTGAGCGAGCAACTATAGGTAGCGCCTAGGCATGCATGACGTTGTTCAGCCAGTGCCGCTGGAACCGATAGACTAGGCGCCTCATGACTGACGACTCTCCCGAGGTCACTTTCGCCGAACTCGGCATTGATGATCGCATCCTTCACGCCCTATCCGACCTCGGCTACGAAACGCCGTCTCCGATCCAAGCCGCCACGATCCCGCCACTGATGGCCGGCAACGATGTCGTCGGCCTC
>JBBSRT010000251.1:0-1778 GCA_038242765.1 Propionibacteriales bacterium | reverse complement strand
ATTGCTGGGTTTGAGCAGAAGTTATGGCTTGCGTCTGATTGGTCCCAACTGTCTCGGCATCATCAACACCGCACCGAAGATGCAACTCAATGCTTCCTTGGCGCCCCGTATGCCCCCGCGCGGCCGCGTCGGCTTCTTCTGTCAATCCGGTGCGCTAGGGACCGCCATTCTCGAGTCGGTTTCACGACGTGGTCTGGGCCTGTCGACGTTCGTGTCGGCCGGCAACCGTGCCGACGTCTCCGGCAATGACCTGCTCCAATATTGGCAAGAGGACGATGCAACCGAGGTCATCCTGCTGTATCTGGAGTCGATCGGCAATCCGCGCAAGTTTTCCCGCATTGCTCGCCGAGTTTCGCAAAACAAGCCCATCGTGGCGGTCAAATCCGGGCGGTCCACACAGGGTGTGCCGGTGGGCCATGCTGTCAAGCACTCAACAGCGCCACAACCGGCTGTCGATGCGATGTTCCGGCAGGCCGGCGTCATCCAGGTCGAAACCCTAGAAGAGATGTTTGATGTGGCGCAGTTGCTGGCACATCAGCCGTTGCCGCGCGGCAATCGCATCAGCATTGTCGGCAATTCCGATGCGATGGGCCTTTTGGTCGCAGACGCCGCAACGTCGGTCGGATTGCATGTCAGCGAGCCGATCTCACTGGGAGCCGGCGCGGATGCCGATGACTTCGAACAGGCTTTGGACACGGCCCTGATCAACCCCGATGTCGACGCGCTTGTCGTTGTCTACATACCGCCGCTCAACACGAGCGGCGAAGAGGTCGCCAACGTGCTTGCAGCCGTGGGTGAACAGTCCGATAAACCCATCGTGTCGACGTTCCTTGGCAGTGAAGGGGTCCCCGAGCTGCTGCGGGTCCCCGAACTCGGCGGTGCTGCCGGTCGCGGCTCGGTGCCGTCATACTCGGCCCCCGAATCGGCGGTACGGGCACTGTCGCGTGTCGTCAACTACGCCAAGTGGGCGGGCCGCGAGCAAGGCGAGGTCAGCGCCGGACTGGACCATCGCACCGGAGACGCGCGCGCCATAATTCGAGACGTTTTGGCGATGGCGCCGCGAGGAGCAATCCTGTCGACCGATCAGGTTCACATGCTGTTGGCCTGTTATGGCATCGACCTGTGGACTTGGATCAATGTCCACAACAAAGAAGAGGCGATCGCCGCCGGCCGCAGCCTCGGCTGGAACGTGGTGATCAAAGCCGGCAGCGAGCACCTGCGGGCCCGACCGGATCTGGCCCACGTCCTGCGCGAAATCGCCGACGAAGCCGATATGAGTGATGCATGGGACGACATCAGCGGATGGGTGGGCATGCGTCGCAACACCGAATACTTTGTCCAACGGCAGGCACCGGCGGGGATCCCGCTCG
The DNA here is from genome assembly GCA_038242765.1 of Propionibacteriales bacterium. GTDB lineage: Bacteria > Actinomycetota > Actinomycetes > Propionibacteriales > Nocardioidaceae > JBBSRT01. The sequence goes on along the minus strand of JBBSRT010000251.1, from coordinate 408 downwards.
CTTTCTCGGCCATCGAAGATCCATTGTTCGGTCCGCTTGTCTCCTTTGGGCTGGCCGGCGCACCGAGCCAGCTTTTGGGTGATGTCGCCTACGGCATCCCGCCACTGACCGATATTGATGCGCAAACCATGATCAAAGAACTTAAGTCGGCTCCGCTGCTGTATGGCTACCGCGGGTCAGACCCTGTTGACGTCAACGCGATCCAAAGTGTTTTGCAACGACTGGCCGCGCTCAAGGACGACCTCCCCGAGGTCGTCGAACTCGATGTCGAACCGGTTTTGGTCAACGGCGACGGCATGACCGTATTGAGTGCCCGCGCGAAGGTCGTGCCGTCGAATGACCGCCGTGGCGAATGGTACGTGCGACGGTTGAGTCAGCCCGACGCGTCGGACGATACGCTTCAGGTGT
>JBBSRT010000250.1:0-1786 GCA_038242765.1 Propionibacteriales bacterium | reverse complement strand
TTCCCGCTGTATGCCAACGTGGTGCCGTTCCTCCCTTGACGAGCTCCACACCCCGATTGTGGCTTCGACCGCACCTGTTTGGATTGCACCTGTTTGCGGTCGCAGCCGTCCTCTTCAGCATCTTCATGGGGCTGTGGCAACTCGGTGTGTATGACGCGCGTCAAGCCGACGAGCGTGCGGACCGCGGCGCGGTGCCGACGGTGCCGCTGACCGATGTGTGGGGTCCTGACGAACCGTTCAAGACGACGACCAATCAGCGACCGGTGACGGTGACGGGACACTTTGCCGACAGCGGTCAACAGGTCTGGATCAGTGGCAAGTCGGTCGATTCCGGCGAAAAAGGTGCCGCCGATGGCTTTTGGCTGACGGCACCCTTCCTCGTTGACGGCGACAAACAGCCGGGCACCAAAGAGACCGCCCTGATGGTGGTCCGAGGCTGGTCGGCCGATGCGGGTCCGTTCGCGCCGGTGCCCTCCGGTGACGTGAAGATTCGCGTCGTGCTCCAGCCCGGCGAGACCGGCAGCGGCACGATCAACGCGGCTAGGGTCGTCGAGGCGCTGCGCATACCGGCTTTCATCAATGAATTCGATTACGACCTGTATTCAGGTTTTGGCCTCAACACGTCAGCGGAGGCGGCCGGATCGCTCTCCATGGTCCAGCCGCCCGAACCGGAGTCGTCGTGGACGGCCGGATCACGCAATCTGATGTATGGGATCCAGTGGTTCGTGTTCGGACTGTTCGCCATTTTCATGTGGTGGCGGATGTCGACCGAGAGCGTGGCTGCTGCGCGCGGGCAGGTAGCCTGAAGTCGTGCAAACAGCCCTTCTCCGCTATCGAATCATGGCCAATATTGTTGGCGTTCTGCTCATCGTTTTGATCCTGATTGGTGTGCCGTTGAAATATTTGGCCGCCGAGGGCACTGCGATGCAGGATGCCGGTGAGTTCATCACCACCTACCTGGGCATCGCACACGGCTGGCTCTACATGATTTTCTTGGTGATGGCGGCGCTGTTGGCGCGCAAGACCCGTTGGTCGATCGCGTTCACCATCACGACCCTTCTGGCCGGCACCGTGCCCATGCTGAGTTTTTGGGCCGAACACCGGGCGACGAAGGCCGTCAAAGCGCAGATGGCCGCCGACCGAACCCGCTGATTCGCCTCCCCACCCGCCGAGTGGCGCAGTTTGCTCAGCGAGCGGCGCAGTTTTGGGGTGTTTTTGGCTGAAACGGCCCGTTTATGCGCCACTCGAGGGCGGGACGGTCGGGACGGTCGCGATCGAAGCGGTCAGCGGCCGGTGAAGGTTGCTTTGCCGGGACCGTCCTCGAGGAACGACGTCATCGCGCGCTGCATGTCTTCGGTGTTGTAGAGCTCCGCAGCGATCGCGGTGATGTGTTCATTTGCCTCATCGACGCCACCGTGCTCAAAATGCGCCAACACCTGCTTGGTGGCGCCGTGGGCGCGTGTCGGCCCGGCGGCAAGCGTTGAGGCCAGCGCGCGGGCGGCCTGCTCGAAGTCGTCGGCGGGTATGACGCGGTTGACGACGTTCCAGCGCTCGAGCGTCGCCGCGTCATACAGGTCGCCGGTCATGACGAATTCTTTTGCCCGCCCAACGCCGGCGCGGGCAGCCAAGCGCTGTGTGCCGCCCATCGTGGGGGTGAGCCCGATGACCTTTTCGACCAGGCCGAATTTGGCCCGATCTGAGGCGATGATCAGGTCACAGGCCACGGCGACCTCGAACGCCCACGTCAGGCACAACCCATGGGCGGCGAAAACAGTCGGGTAGGGCA
>JBBSRT010000249.1:0-1787 GCA_038242765.1 Propionibacteriales bacterium | reverse complement strand
TGGGCGATTCTGCAACCAGGACCGTATTTGCAAAATTTCGTGGCCGCCTTGCAAAGCAAATCGTCCACACTCGATCAGCCCTATGACGTGTCCAAGCTTTTCAACTTCGTCGACCTCGCCGACGTCGCCGAAGCAGCCGCAACCGTCCTGCTCGATCACCGCCATGACGGCGCGACATACGAGTTGGGCGGACCCGAACGGATGAGCGTCGCCGACCTTGCCGGCGTGGCCTCCGACGTCTTGGGTACGCCGGTTTCGGCGGCACGGATCGACCCAACCGCATGGGCCTCGACCCAGGGAGCCGGGCTCGAACCACGCGTACTCGACTGGCTGCTGGCGATGTTCGCCTTCTACGACGACCACGGGTTGCCGTTGGAATCGCTTCCCCTGAGCCGAATCCTCGACCGTCCAGCGACGGGTGCCGCCGACTGCCTACGCCGCGAACTAGCCGCCCGCTAACGTCGTTGCCCAATTTCGCTGTCATATTCCCACGGGCGCATTGCTGCGCGACGCCGCAACCGAACGCTTTTCTTCGCATGGGTAATTAGCTAGGCTAACTGCTATGCCGACAGCCTCGCAGAATCTCTCCCATTCGGTCATGCGTCTCGCCCGGCGCCTGCGACAAGAACGTCGCTCCGACCTCTCATCGGGCCAGTTGGCCGTGCTCGGCGCCCTCAGCCTCCAGGGACCGATGACTCCACGCGCCATCGCTGACCACGAGCGTGTCCAACCACCCTCAATCACCCGGACCATCAACTGCTTGGCCGACGAAGACCTCGTGACTCGGACACCGCACCCCGATGACGGCAGGCAAATGCTGATTGCCTTGTCGCCCCACGGGACGGATGTCCTGGCCACGGAGCGCGCCCGACGTGATCAATGGCTTGCTGAAACGTTCAGTCAACTGACTGTCGAGGAACGTTCGGTATTGCGCAAGGCCACCGTCATCTTGGACCGATTGGCCCGCACGTGATCCGGCTTTTCCATTCACTTTCGGTCCGCAATTATCGAATTTATGCTGGCGGCTCCCTCATCTCCAACACGGGAACCTGGATGCAAAACACCGCGCAGGCGTGGCTCGTACTCCAACTGAGCGACAGTGGGTTCATCCTTGGCATCACGCTGGCTGTTCAACTTCTTCCGACGCTGTTGCTGTCGCCGATCGCCGGCGTCGTGGCGGACCGCGTCTCCAAACGCAAACTTTTGGCAATCGCCCAGATTTCGATGGCGGTTCCGTCGGTCTTCTTGGCATTGCTGACGATCAGCGGAGTCGTGCAGGTATGGCATGTGTTGGCGATTGCCTTCATCTTCGGCGTCGGGCGCGCTTTTGAAGCACCGGCACGGCAGTCGTTTGTCGCGGAAATGGTCGGGCCGTCCCTGCTCTCCAATGCGGTCTCGCTCAACTCGGCCTCCTTCAACGCCGGTCGGCTGATTGGCCCCGCGATAGCCGGTGTTCTCATCGGCGCCCTCGGCGGTGGCGTCGTCGGCACGGGTTGGGTGATCGGGGCCAACGGTCTGAGCTTTCTCGCTTCGCTCTATGCCCTGAAGATCATGGATCCCGAAAAGCTACGACCGGCCCCTGTCGTCGGTCACAGCCGCGGCGCGATCGGTGCCGGCCTACGTTACGTTCGAGCGCGCCCTGACCTCATCCTCGTCCTGATCTGCGACTTCGTCCTCGGGGCGTTTGGAATGAATGTTCAGATCACCAGCGCGTTGATGGCGACCGAAGAGTTCGGCAAGGGCGCCACCGAGTTCGGTGTGCTCGGCACCATTCTGGCGATCGGTTC
>JBBSRT010000248.1:0-1810 GCA_038242765.1 Propionibacteriales bacterium | reverse complement strand
TGGCGAGTCGTTTGCGCCCGTCGATGGCCGCTGCGGCCGCGAGGCGCACCTACGTGGTCAATGTGTCGGCGATGGAGGGACAGTTCAGCCGGGCCTACAAGGGTCCAGGCCACCCACACACCAATATGGCCAAAGCCGGCATCAACATGTTGACCCGCACGAGCGCGGCCGAGATGTTCGAAACCGACTCGATCTTGATGACCGCGGTCGACACCGGATGGATCACCGATGAACGTCCGCATCCAACTAAGCTGCGGCTCGCCGATGAAGGGTTCAAGGCTCCGCTTGACCTCGTCGACGGCGCGGCACGGGTTTATGACCCGATCGTGCGCGGCGAGTCCGGCGAAGACGTGTACGGCTGCTTCCTCAAGGACTACCAGCCGTCGCCCTGGTGACCTGGCAGCGGGTCTTAGAGGGCGTAGTCGATGACCAGTGGCGCGTGGTCGCTCCAGCGGGTATCCCACGACGGCGCCCGATCGACAGCGGCCGTACGCGCCGCTGCGGCCAGCTCGGGTGTCGCGATCTGATAGTCCAGACGCCAGCCGGTGTCGGTGTCAAAGGCCTTGCCGCGCATCGACCACCAGGTGTAGGGCCCGTCGACATCGCCGGCAAGCATGCGATGGACGTCCACCCAGCCGAGCTCGCCGAAGAACTGGTCGAAATAGGCGCGTTCCTCGGGCAGGAAGCCTGCGTTCTTGATGTTGCCTCGCCAGTTCTTGATGTCCCGTTCGGTATGGCCGACGTTGAGGTCGCCGGTGACTACCGCGTGATCGGCGTGCTGACGCAACTCCGCCAGACGAATCAGCATCTGATCGAGAAAACGGTATTTGTCGTCCTGCTTGGGTGTGCCGACGTCGCCGGAGTGGACGTAGGTCGACACGACGGTGAGCACCGTGCCATCGTGGTCAAAGTCGGCTTCGATCCACCGACCCGACTGGTCGAAATAGGGGTCACCGCAGCCGATTCTTACCGCACGCGGCTCGGTTTTGCTCAGGATCGCCACGCCGGCACGGCCCTTGGCGACTGCTTCGGTATGGACGACGTGCATGCCCGAATCGGCGGTGATCTCGTGGACGATGACATCGGGTGCACGTACCTCTTGCAGGCATACGAAGTCGAGGTCTCGCGTTGCGAGCCAGTCGCCCATGCCTTTGCGATAGGCGGCGCGGACACCGTTGACATTGACGGTCGCAAGACGCAACAGTTTCTCCTTTGCCGGTGGCGGGGTGCCAGCCTATCGGCCCCGCAGCCGCCTCAGGTGGTGGCTGCTGCGGCGGCGCGACCGGCGGATCGGCCCGAAAAAATGCAGCCACCCAGGAAGGTCCCTTCGAGTGAGTTGTAGCCGTGCACGCCGCCACCGCCAAAACCAGCCACCTCGCCGGCCGCATACAGCCCCGGCAACACCTCACCCGAGGGTTGCAACACCTGCGACTCCAGATTGGTCTCCAGTCCGCCCAACGATTTGCGGGTCAGGACGTGGAGGCGGACACCAATCAGGGGCCCTTTCGCCTGGTCGAGAAGCTTGTGCGGTTTGGCTACCCTGATCAATTTGTCGCCGCGGTAGGCGCGCGCCTGTCGCATGGCGACAATCTGCATGTCCTTGGTGAAATCGTTGTCCATCTCACGGTCACGTGATTCGATTTGGCGCCTGACGGTGGCCGAATCAAGCAGCGACTCGCCAAGGGTGCCACCGGACCGGTCGAGGCCTTCAAGGACAAGGGTGCGGACTTCGTTGTCGCCGACACGCTCGAAGAGCTCGTACGAGGGATGAACGCACTCACCGATGAACCGCTGCTCGACCCCGCAGTGG
>JBBSRT010000247.1:0-1813 GCA_038242765.1 Propionibacteriales bacterium | reverse complement strand
TCGGCAGCGGTACGAACGATCACACCAGCATCCTCTGGGAGGACTTCTTTCAGCAGCGCTTTGAGCCGGGTGCGCTCGGTGTCGGGCAACTTGCGCGAGATACCGCTGGTCTGCCCGCCCGGCACATAGACGAGGAACCGTCCGGCGAGGCTGATCTGGCTCGTAAGCCGGGCGCCCTTCTGGCCGATCGGGTCCTTGGTGACCTGCACGAGGACCGTCTGGCCCGAGGACAGCACATCTTCAATCTTGCGCTGTTTGCCATTGCCGAGCGTCGACCAGTCAACCTCGCCGGCATACAGGACCGCGTTGCGACCCTTGCCGATATCGACGAACGCGGCTTCCATACTCGGCAGGACGTTCTGGACGCGGCCGAGATAGACATTCCCGATCAATGAAATCTGTGATTCGCGCGCCACATAATGCTCGACAAGGACGTTGTCCTCAAGCACGGCGATCTGGCTGTAGTCGGCGTGCTGACGAATCGCCATTTCACGCTTTACCGATTCGCGGCGGGCTAGAAACTCCGCTTCGGACACAATCGGTGCGCGACGACGTCCGGCCTCGCGGCCTTCGCGACGACGCTGCTTCTTGGCCTCGAGACGGGTCGAGCCGCTGACTCCGGTGATCTCGTCCTCAGCCGAACGCGGTTCGCGTACGCGGACAGTCGTGTTCTGCGGGTCATCGGGCGAAGTGCCCGAGTCCTCACCGGCACGGCGCCGACGACGCCGACGGAGGCTCTGGTTGCTGCCGTCTTCATCCTGGTCATGATCATCGGATTCGTTGGCATCAGAATCTTGGTTCGAATCTTGGCTGTCGTCGCTCTCATCAGACCTGCGACGGCGGCGACCGCCACGGCTACGGCGGCGGCGGCGCGGCGCATCATCGTCGTCCAGGTCATCGTCATGGTCGTGGTTGCCGTTGCCAGACTTATTGGCGTCTGACGTGTTCGTCTCGGAATTATTCGACTTGGCAATGCCATGATCATCGTCTGCGGCCGGCTTCGGCGCACGTTTGCGGGGCGGTGCGGCGCTCAGATCGGGCGCGGCGAAGATGTCGACCAGCGCGGCTTTTGGTGCCGACTTGCGCGCCGGTGCCTTTTTAGCCGCTGGCTTGGTCTCAGCGACGACGACCTCGACGTCGGGAGTGTCAACGAGGGGCCGCTCGGCGACTGGCTTCTGCTTGGGTGCGGCCTTGGCGGGTTTGTCAGCCTTCGGTGCGGCTTCCTCTGGCGCGGACTCAACTTTGGCCTTTGGCGCGGAGTCAGCCTTGGCCTTTGGCGCCGCCTTCTTCTTGGCTGGCGGGGACGCAGCTGGCGCCGAGAAGATGTCATTCGACAGCGCGGCGGGTGGCCCGGCAGGACGACCGGCGGCGCGTCGGCGGGTTGATGATGTGGTTGTCGAAGTCGTAGTGGTTTTTTCGGAGGTTTTAGCGGTGCTGTTTTCGTTCTCTTCGAGCATTTGCTCTCCTTCGCCCCGGGCGCTGGCGAAGCAACGCCGCGCGGGACTATGTCATGTTCCGACTCGCGCGGAGCGAATCCAAAGCCTGCGGTGGGTGCCCACAAGTGAGCATCGGCAACGCTCTCCAAAACTGCCGGCCTGTCACTGAATTCCCACACGTCGCCGCGGTCGTCTCCGGATTACTCCGAAGTGTCGCGGTCGAGGGCGAATGGGTCTCCGACCGTGCCGGTCCCTGGGTCGAGTGGACCTTGTGCCAAGCGGTTCACCAAAGGTGCTTCACTGAGTACGAGGCCACCGCTTACACGGAGTCCGGCGAGAACATCGTCGGGTCGCACGGACGGGGTTCCGTGTCGCAC
>JBBSRT010000246.1:0-1813 GCA_038242765.1 Propionibacteriales bacterium | reverse complement strand
TCAGGCCGGCTACCCGACGATTGGGTTTGTGAAGGCGCCCGCTGAGAGGGACAGCACGTGCCGAAACTCGACGCAGGCAGCGCTCAGAGATTCACTGTCGCGTTGTCGCCGGGAAATTGGTCGGGGTCCTTGCTGACCGCTGCGCGAGCCATCCCGAGCAATTGCACGACTTTGCTGCCCGGGCCTTCCCAATATTCGGCGCTATCGGCATGGACCTTGATCAAGATGAGGCCCGGTGTGTCAGGGCCATCGGGGAACCACGCCTTAAGCGGCGCCGACCACAGGTCGGCGGTCTTTTGCCGGTCGCGGACAATTTGCGCACTGCCGCTGATTGAGGTCCAGGAACTCCCTTTCGAGTCGGCGAACGACACGTTGACCGCGGGGTTCGCGCCGATCTCCGTAGCCTTGTGCGATGCGTCGTCGGTGAAGAACCAAAGGTCGCCATCGAATTCGGTTTCCTGCAAGCCCATCGGCCGGCTCACCAAGGCCCCATCGGCATCGCAGGTCGTCAACATACAAATCCTCGCGTCTTTGACCAGGTCGACAACATGTTGGCTGTTTTGATCGTTGCTTGCCACGGTGATCTCCGCTCCTATTTGGGATGACTTGTCCATGTCGGACTCGTCCATGTCTGGAGGTGTCGTACCCCGCGTCGACCGTCACATTCGCCCGCGTGGTGCCTCGTCAGGGGTGACGCTTCCCTGCGCCGTCAAGCACCACCCCATAACCTGCTCGGTACGAGGGGTAGATGAACGTGAAGCCGCTGTCGCGAAGTCGTGCATTGCTGCACCTCTTTCCAGCGCCAGACCCGCCTCGAGATTCTGCGTCGGATCCACCATCTGATGCCGCCTCGAGGCGAGGAGCCGCAACCCCCAACCTTTCGGCGAGAAACCGTATGACGTCGCCGCGTTCGGCGGGTTCATCGTCTACGCCGATGTAGAGCGGAGCCGGCGTGCTGGGCATCGTCGCCAAATGAACGATGGCCGCGGCAGCATCATCGCGATGGATGCGATTGGTGTACTGCGGTTGATCGCTGACCACCGCCGTTCCTTGACGGACCTGATCGATCAAACGCGTACGGCCCGGCCCATAAATGCCCGCCAACCGTAGGAGGATCGCGCCCGACACCTGCGCTTGGAGCTCCTGCTCCGTCGCACGCAAAACCGCAGCGGTCGGCGAGGTGGGTTCGGCGGGGGTTTGTTCGTCGACCCAGCTGCCGTCGGCGGTCTCGTAGACGGCCGTTGATGAGACGAACACGACGCGTGTGGGTTCAATATTGTCGCGGCGCATCGCTTCGATCAGGTTGGTGACGACAGCTTGATATGCCGATCGATAAGCAGCTTCACCGCGTCGGTCGGCGCTGGTGGCCACCACAATGATGTCGGTGTCCGCGGGCAGCGGTGGCGCTTGGCGCGACAGATCCGCGCGAAGGCCCTCGATCCCGGCAGGCAGCTTTTGTGGTGACCGGCGGATGCCGACGACATGGTGTCCGAGCTCGACAAACCTGAGCCCGACCTCCGTACCAAGATCACCGCAGCCGGCGATGACGACCGTCATGGGCGGTCGGCCAACTTGTCGATCGGCTCACCCTCGCGCGGGTGCCGAAACAGTGGCGGCATGAACCGGAGCATCAGCAGCGACCACGTCACGTGCGTGATGGCAGGCGCCAAGATCCCTTTTGATTCGCGGCGCTGCAATGCCCATACCGCGCCCATGAGTCCGGCTGCAAGAACGAGCGCGGGGTTGCGGGTCGGCACCGTGGCCAACGTGTAAGCGGCTGTGGAGGCGGCAACCGGATGATGGTCACCCAGCG
>JBBSRT010000245.1:0-1847 GCA_038242765.1 Propionibacteriales bacterium | reverse complement strand
TCAACGCGCAGTCATCACGGCGACGATTTTGTCGATGACTACGAATGGATGCGCAACAAGGAGTCCGCGGAGACGATCGCCCATCTCGAGGCCGAAAACGCCTACGCCGAAGCGCAGACCGCTCATCTGGGCGACCTGCGCGAAGACATCTTCAACGAGATCAAGAGCCGCACCCAGGAGACGGACATGTCGGTGCCGACACGTCGCGGATCTTGGTGGTATTACGCGCGCACCGTCGAAGGCAAACAGTATGCCCTGCATTGTCGGTGCCCCATCGACAACGCCGACGACTGGAATCCGCCCAAGCTTGACGCCGATAGCGATATCGCAGACGAGCAGATCCTGCTCGATTCGAACATCGAGGCAGACGGCCACGAATTCTTCTCCCTCGGGGCGCTCAGCGTCACCAACGACGGCAACCTTCTTGCCTGGTCGGTCGACACCGTCGGCGACGAGCGCTACACGCTGCGCTTCAAAGATTTACGAAACGGTGAGATGCTGGCCGATGAGATCACCGGCGCCAGCCATGGCGCAACCTGGTCGCTGACCGGTTCGCACATCTTTTACACCACCGTCGACGAAGCATGGCGCCCCAACCGCATCTGGCGTCATGAGCTCGGTTCGGCTGCCAACGACGTGCTTGTCTTCGAAGAATCCGATGACCGCTTCTTCACCGGCATCGGCTCGTCCTCCTCAGACAAATACCTCATCATCGGCTCCTCCTCAAAGATCACGAGCGAGGTGCGAGTGCTCGACGCCCGCGACCCCGAGGGCGAATTCGCTGTCGTATGGCCGCGCCGCGACGGCATCGAGTATTCCCTCGACCACGCGATCCTTGGCGGCGACGACGTCTTTCTGATCATGCACAACGAGAACGCCGTCAACTTCGAACTGGTCTCGGTGCCCGTCGATACTCCTGAGGTCCGTACGGTAGTCATCGCCCACAGTGACGATGTGAGACTTGACGACATCGACGTTTTCGCCGGCCAGATCGTGGTGAGCCTGCGCCGCGACGCACTCCCGCGTATCGCGATGATGAAGGTCACCGATCAGGGCCTCTCACCGCTGCAGGAGATCGTGTTTGATGCCGAACTCTATTCGAGTGGCGTCGGCAGCAATGCCGAATGGGATCAACCCCTCGTACGCGTGGGATTCGGCTCCTACATCACCCCGGCCGCAATCTACGACTACGTCGTGGCAACCGGCGAGATGATCTTGCGCAAACAGGCCGTCGTCTTGGGCGACTACAACGCTGACGACTACGAGCAGCACCGGTCTTGGGCGACCGCCGACGATGGCACCCAGATCCCGCTGTCGATCGTGTGCCGCAAAGACACACCGCGAGACGCCACCGCGCCGGCGCTGATTTACGGCTACGGCTCCTATGAGGCCAGCATGGACCCCGGCTGTGGGGTGGCACGGCTGTCGTTGCTCGACCGCGGATTCGTCTATGCGATTGCCCATGTCCGCGGCGGCGGCGAAATGGGCCGGCGCTGGTATGACGAGGGCAAACTACTCAACAAACGCAACACCTTCACCGATTTCGTGGCATGCGCGCGGAGCCTGGTCAACGACGGCTGGACCTCAGCCGACCGACTCGTGGCCGAAGGCGGCAGCGCTGGCGGCCTGCTCATGGGCGCGGCGGCCAACATCGCACCCGAAGCCTTCGCCGGAATCGTGGCCAACGTGCCGTTTGTCGACGCACTGACCTCGATACTGGATCCTTCGCTGCCGTTGACCGTGATCGAGTGGGACGAGTGGGGCGATCCGCTGCACGACCCGGATGTCTATGCCTACATGAAGACCTATACGCCATACGAAAACGTGACGGACCAGGAGTATCCGCC
>JBBSRT010000244.1:0-1905 GCA_038242765.1 Propionibacteriales bacterium | reverse complement strand
TGCCGATCGGGAGGTGTGTCGTACCGCCGACAGCGTAGAAGCCGACAAAGCCCATGGCAGCAACCGGCACCGAGATGAAGGCTCCGATGAACGCAGCGATCGGCACCGAATGCAACGTTCGCGGCAACAACGCGAGCATGAGGCGGAAGCCGCCGTATCCCGCCGCAGTAGTAACCAAGGCCATCAAGGTGACGTTGACGCCCAGTGCTGTCAGGCCGCCATCGGCAAAAAGCAGGCTTTGGACGATCAGAACGACAGTGACACAGATCGCCCCCGTCCATGGACCGATGAGGATGGCCGCCAACGCGCCACCGAGCAGATGTCCAGACGTGCCCGAAGCAACCGGGAAGTTGAGCATTTGAGCTGCGAAGACAAAAGCGGCGACCAAGCCGGCCAGCGGTGCGGACCGTTCGGTCAGTTCACGTCGGGAGCCAGCGAGACAAAAACCGATGCCAACAATCGCGGCAGCACCCGCGCCGATGCTCGTCGGCGCGTCGAGGAAGCCATCGGGAACATGCATGAGTCTCCAAAACGTCGAACTCATCGGTTGACCTTCCAACATACTCAGATGCGACTGAGTTGCAAGAGGACGACCGAGGAATCATTCCGTCTTTGGTTCTGCGGCATTGCACCTCGCGCATACGCCGAGCAGTGCGGCGTGTTGCGGCTCGAGTTGGAAGCCAATCTCCCTGTACAACGTTGAGGCAAGGCGGACGAACTCCTCGGCGGCAACATCGACCACGCAACCGCACAACGTACACTGCACATGCGCGTGGACACGTGGTTCAGGACCGGCGAGGTGAAACACCGTGGCCGAACCGGCGATGTGGGTGTGAAGCACTATGTTGAAGTCGCCGAGCGTCGACAGCGCCCGATAGACGGTGGTGCGATGGAGCCCGGGCGCGGCCGCTGCGGCCCTGGTGACGATCTCATCGGCGTTCAGGTGCTCGGTGGTGCTGTCGAGCACGTCGAGCACTGCCCGGCGGGCTGCCGTCACCCGGGCGCCGCGGATCCGAAGTACGTTGAGCGCTGCCAGAATCGTCGGGCTCGACGTGGCATCCTGAACGCTCATCTGTCCATTATGCCGCTTGCCTGGCCGAAGTACCCGCGCCGAGACCCTTGCCCTTACTTCCGCACCGACTTAGGGTGAATCAGAAGGTCGGAGAATCATGCATGAACTGTCGATTGCTGAAAGTGTTGTCGATGCGGTGCTGGAACGCACCGGGGACAAACCTGTAACAACAGTGCGTTTGCGGGTGGGCCGTCTTTCGGGAGTCGTGCCAGATGCGCTGATGTTTTGCTTCGAGTTGGCCGCTGCAGGGACCGCGCTGGAAGGCGCTGAACTCGAGATCGAAGAGCCGCCCGGCCTGGCGCATTGCCGCAACTGCAAGGACGACTTCAATACCAATGATCTGATCCTGCTCTGTCGGTGTGGCAGTGCAGATGTCGAAGTGGTGGCCGGGCTCGAATTGGCGGTCGCCTCAGTGGAGGTGACGTGAACGATGTGTGCAACATGTGGATGCGGTGAAGGCGAAACGCGGGTAACGACGATCGGTCCCGCGTCGACGAAGGGCGACCACGAGCATCCCCACGACCATGAGCATCCCCACGACCACGAACATCCCCACGACCACGAACACCCGCACGGTGCGACCGCGCATCGGCGCACACATACGGTCGACATCGAGACAGCGATTCTTGCCAAGAACGACGAACTCGCCGCCGACAACCGGCGTTGGCTCGCGGAACGAAACATCGCGGCGGTCAACCTGATGAGCTCGCCGGGTGCAGGTAAGACGACGTTGCTGGAGCGCACGATTCGCGAGAATGTAGCCGGCCGCACGATCGGTGTTATCGAGGGCGACCAGGAGACCCTCTTCGATGCCGAGCGCATCAGGGCAGCCG
>JBBSRT010000243.1:0-1926 GCA_038242765.1 Propionibacteriales bacterium | reverse complement strand
CATCGCTGCCGCCGTCGACGGCGCGATGCGTGCCAAGATGCGCACCATCGGTGAAGCATGCACCGCCGCCAACCGGTTTATCGTGCACGAGTCGGTCGCCGAGGAGTTCACCGACAAATTGACCAAACGTATGGCGGCACTGACGTCAGGCCGCGGCGCCGACGAAGGCGTCGATGTCGGCCCGCTGGTCGAGTCCAAAGCCGTCGACAAGGTCGTCGAGCTTGTCGACGACGCCGTCGCAAAGGGTGCGACAGTTTGCACCGGCGGCAAAGCCGGGGAGGGTAAGGGCCATTTCTACCCGCCGACCGTGTTGTCTGGCGTGAGCCGGGATGCGCGCATCTACCGTGAAGAGGTTTTTGGGCCGGTCGCGCCGATCTTCACCGCGAAGGACGCCGACGAATGCATCGCGATGGCCAATGACACCGAGTTCGGGCTCGTGGCCTACGCCTTCACCCGCGACTATGCGCTGGCTTTACGCGTCGCCGAGGAGATCCAGACCGGCATGATCGGCATCAACCAGGGCGTCGTGTCGAACCCGGCGGCACCCTTTGGTGGCGTCAAACAAAGCGGCTTCGGTCGCGAGGGCGGCGCCGAAGGCATCGACGAATACCTTGAGACCAAATACGTGGGACTGGCATGAAGCCGCTGAAGGTGGGCGCGTGGCAGCTGGTTGACGACGCGAAAACCCGCATCGACAATCTTTCGATCGCCGACGTCAAACGTGAAGTCGCCGCCGGCGATGTGTTGTTGGTCGACATTCGTGATGTGCGTGAGCGCAGCAGGCTCGGCACGATCCCGGGCTCGACGCACGTTGCGCGCGGTCTGCTCGAGTTTTGGGCTGATCCCGACACCGAGTACTACCACGACTTTTTTGACCCCGAGCGCCGTACGATCCTCTATTGCGCCGGCGGTGGCCGTTCCGCGCTGGCAGCCGACGTGTTGCAGCGGATGGGCTATGAAAGTGTCGGCCATCTCGAAAGCGGATTCAGCGGCTGGGCCGAAGCCGGCGAAGACATCGAGGAAGTCGCCGACCGGCACTGAAGCCAGCTATGACGTCTTGAGAGTTTTAGCCTTTTTGCGCGGCTTGGGTCGGACGACCAGCACCGGGCACGGCGCATAATTCTGCACTCGTTGGGCGGTGCTGCCCATGAGTACGGCGTTGCTGATTCCGCGCCCCCCGCTGGCCACGACGACGAGCCCGGCGTCGATTTGCTTGGCCGCTTTGATGATTTCGTTGGCCGGCGAGCCGCTCCGGATCCGCTTGTGGATCTTCGGACCCCAGTCAGCAAACTCGGCGGCGATGACCGAAAGTGCCCCCGCTGCCGCGTCGCGGAACGAGAGTGATTGCTCGGCGACCTGTTTCGGGCTGAGATTAGACAGCTCGTCGGCGAAGGACACCGCAGCCAACGGCCGTATGACGGCGACGATCGAAATGTCGCTGACCTTCTCGGGGTCGGCGAATGATTTCAGTTGGCGCGCGGCGGCCAGCGACTGTTTTGAGCCATCGGTGGCAATCAGGATGTGCATATTCATGCTCCCAGGTCGGAGGTGGTAGTGGACCGGTGTCCAAAGAAGTGTTCAAAGACGAACAGCACCGCGCCAACCCCTAGGAGTGCGGCGCAATAGATGAGCGATGTCGGATCGGTGTAGACAACGTAGCCGAAGAGCACGGCGTTGCCGAGGACTCCCAGCACCAACAGGATCAGTGGTGCCGAGAAGGTTCCTTCGTCAACATCTTCATGGCGCAGTTTGAGTGCCGCGATGATGACAAGCGCATAGATGAACAGAATGAAGATCACCGTCACCGCTACCAAGCGTTCGAGATCGGCGCCGGAAAGCAAGAGGCCGGCGAGGACGAGCGCGGCGAAGATCAGCGCCACCCACGGGCTGCGCCGGGTCTCATGGACCTTACTGAAAACCCCAGGT
>JBBSRT010000242.1:0-1935 GCA_038242765.1 Propionibacteriales bacterium | reverse complement strand
TTGCAAGCGCTGACGGCAGGGGTTTCACGACGCGCATCCATTCAGCGTTCACTTTTGCCGGCCATGCTTGCCTGGTTTGCCGAGGCGCCCGCACCCGATGCCGGTCTGCTGGCTTTTCGCAAGATCTCCGAAAGCCTGGGCGACACGCACTGGTATCTGCGCAAGCTCCGCGACGAAGGCGAAGGTGCCGAGCAACTCGCGCGCATCTTGTCAGGCAGCACCTATGTGACCGACCTGATCGGCCGCGCCCCCGAATCGGTGGCATTGCTGGGCGACAATGCCGAGCTCGTACCGCGTACCCGTGAGCGACTCATGAAGGAGATGACCAGCACCGCGCGGCGCCGTAAAGACCCGCAGGAGGCGGTCCGTGTGGTGCGGCGCATTCGCAGACGTGAACTCTCCCGTGTGGGCATCGCCGACGTCCTTGGATATCTTGACATCACCGAGGTGGGTGAGGCCTTGACCGCAATCGCTTCGTCGACCCTGTCGGGGGCCCTCGTGGCCGCCACGGCCGCTGTCGAAGCTGATCGAGACAAGCCGATGCCCACGAAGATGGCGATCGTGCTGATGGGCAGTCTCGGCGGCTTTGAGGTCGGATATGGCTCCGATGCGGACGTGATGTTCGTCCACGACCCGTTGCCCGGTGCCGATCCGAAAGAGGCCTCGACGGCGGCATCGGCGGTGGCGCAGGAGTTGCGTCGCATGCTTGCCACGCCCGGCGACGACCCGGCGCTGCAGGTCGATGCCGATCTTCGACCCGAGGGGCGTTCGGGCCCGCTGGTGCGTACGTTGGCCTCGTATCGGGGATATTATGCCCGTTGGTCTGCGGTGTGGGAGGCGCAGGCATTGCTGCGCGCCAACCCGATCGTCGGTGACGAAGGACTGTGCGGGCAGTTCGCCGCGCTGATCGATCCGCTTCGTTGGCCCGAGGGCGGAATCAGTGACGATGACGTGCGCGAAGTCCGGCGTATCAAGGCACGTGTGGATTCCGAGCGGCTGCCGCGCGGGGCCAACCCCAACACCCATCTCAAACTCGGTCGCGGTGGCTTGGCCGATGTCGAGTGGACCGTGCAACTTCTACAAATGCAGCACGCCCACGAGGTCGCGGGTTTGCGTACGACCAAGACGCTCCTGGCGCTGCATGCTGCCGTCGATGCCGAACTGCTGGCGCATGAGGATGCTGAAGCCCTTGAAGCCTCGTGGCGCTTGGTCAGTCGGATCCGCAACGCCGTCGTGTTGATGCGTTCCAAGCCGGCCGAATCGATGGTCCAGCATTCTGGCGATCGTGCCGGCGTGGCCCACCTTTTGGGTTACGGTACCGAAAACAGCGAGCAGATGATCGACGACTACCTGCGCACCACCCGGCAGGCACGTAACGTCGTCGAGCGTATTTTCTGGGCATAGCGACGCCGGCTCCGGCAGCCAACTCGTATGACGTTACGGAGGTGAACCCCCTTCGATCAGCTCGCAGCTTCGGAGCTCACGAGGTCGATACGCTCGTTGCTGCTCAAACCGCCCCACACGCCGTATGGTTCCCGCACCGTCAGCGCGTGTTCGAGGCATTCGGCGATCACCGGGCACGTTGCACAGATCGCCTTCGCATTGGCTTCACGTGAGCGGCGACGGGGTCCGCGTTCGGCATCGGGTGAGAAGAACTTTTCGGGATCGACCTGTCGGCACTTGGCGTCATACTGCCATTCATAAACGTCCATGAGCGGTTTGGGCAGCCGCGAGATGCTAGCCATGGTTGGCCTCCGCCCTGGTCATGGTCAGTTGGCTGACACCCAGATAGCCGGTGCGGAAACCCGCTTCGCAATAGGCCAGATAAAACTCCCACATCCGTCGGAACGTCTCATCGAAGCCCTGCTGGCGGATCGTCTCCCAACGGGCGTTGAAGTTGTCGCGCCACAGGTGCAGTGTCTTTGCATAATGCTG
>JBBSRT010000241.1:0-1935 GCA_038242765.1 Propionibacteriales bacterium | reverse complement strand
CGTCACGCACCGCTCGCTGGGAGACGCCGTGGGCTCGGGCGAGTGCGGCCGCGGCAAGCGCGTTGGCCACATTGTGTGGAGCAGTCGATGGCAGATCAGCCAGCGTGCCCAGCTCGGCAGCGCTGGATTGTCGGTCCTCGATGAAGGCCCTGTCGGCGATGACATCATCGACGATGCCGATCATGCTGGGCGCCGGCACACCCAGGGTGAAACCGATGGCTCGACAACCTTCGACGACTTCGGCGTCGACGACCAATTGTTCGGTGGCGGGGTCCTGCACGTTATAGACACATGCGCGTCTGGCGTGTTGATAAATGCGACCCTTGGCCTGCGCGTAGGCCGCGGGCGATCCGTGCCAATCCAGGTGGTCGGCGGCGATATTGAGCACCGTTGCCGCTTCTGCCGACATCGATGAGCTCCAATGCAGCTGGAAGCTCGAAAGCTCCACGGCCAGCACGTCGAAGCCGTCGGGGTTCATCACGGCCTCGACGACCGGCACGCCAACATTGCCGACGGCTATCGAGTTGAGTCCCTCGGCGCGCAAAATTTTGTCGAGCATCTGCACCGTGGTCGTCTTGCCGTTCGTGCCGGTGACGGCAAGCCAAGGGGCGGCATCGTCGGCGCGCAAACGCCAAGCGAGCTCGACCTCACCCCATACCGGTATGCCGCGCTTGGCTGCCTCGAGCAGGAGCGGTGTCCGCGGCGGCCAGCCCGGCGAGGTGACGACGAGGTCGACGTCGGTTGGCAGGGCGTCGGTCGCCCCGGGGCCAAGGCGGACCGTGGCGCCGAGGATCTCCAGGAGTTTGGCCTTGTCGCGCAGCGAGGCGTCATCGCCCGCATCAAGGGCTGTGACGCGGGCGCCAAGGTGATTGAGAGAGTCGGCGGCGGCAAATCCGCTGATGCCAAAGCCGAGGACGACCGCGTGGATCCTGTCCCACGATGAGTTGCGCCCAAAACCGGTGATGTCGGCAGGCGTCATACGCCGGCGACCCACTCCGCATAAAAAATGCCGAGTCCGGTGGCCACACACAGGCCGCTGATGAGCCAAAAGCGGACCACGATCGTGATTTCGGCCCAACCGACGAGTTCGAAGTGATGCTGCAGTGGCGCCATCCGAAAGATGCGTTTGCCGCGAGAGATTTTGAAGTAACCGACCTGCAGAATCACCGATGCGGTGATCGCCACAAAAAGTCCGCCGAGCACGATGAGCAACAATTCGGTGCGTGTCATGAGGGCAAAACCGGCAATCGCACCGCCAAGGGACAGCGAACCGGTGTCGCCCATAAAGATCTTGGCCGGCGAGGCGTTCCACCACAGGAAACCAAAGCACGCCCCGGTCAACGCGGAAGCAACCACGGCCAGGTCGAGCGGATCGCGCACCTCATAGCACTTGAGGCCCGGGTAGTAGGCACAGTTCTGGTTACTTTGCCAAATGTTGATCAGGACGTAGGCACCGAAAACCATCGCGCAGGCGCCGGTGGCCAGCCCGTCGAGACCGTCGGTGAGATTCACGCCGTTGCTGGCGCCGGCAATCATGAGAAGCACCCAGATCACGATGACCACGGCCGGCAGTTGCCAGGACCCGATATCGCGGGTGAAAGAGATGCCCTGAGAGATCGGGGTGCGACCAGTTTCGTCGGCCAGACGCAGCGCCAGCACCGCGAACACGAGCGCGACGATCACCTGGCCGGCCATCTTTGCTTTGCTGCGCAGGCCCAGACTTCGTTGTTTGGAGATCTTGATGTAGTCGTCAAGGAAACCGATCATGGCCAGTCCGCAAAACAGGAACAGGATCAGCAGCGCCGACACCGATGGCGCGGACGCCGTCGCGACCTTGGCGACGAAATATCCGACCACGACCGCGACCATGATGACGAGGCCACCCATGGTCGGTGTTCCGCGTTTGGTGTGGTGCGAGGTCGGTCCGTCGTCGCG
>JBBSRT010000240.1:0-1940 GCA_038242765.1 Propionibacteriales bacterium | reverse complement strand
TTGCATGGTGCTGGTGCTGGTCGGACTGGTCGTCGGCGGCGCGTTGGCAAGACCAGTGAGCAGTTACGCCAAAAATCGGCGCCAGATCCGGCACGCCATCGCCGCCCATGCGCCCGTGATCGCGTTGCCCTATGCCGGACACGTTTTCTTTCACATCCCCATGTGGACGCCCTACGTACAGCGCAGTGAGTTGCCCTACGTGGTGATCGCGAGCAACCATGCGCGGTTCAAAACCATGTCGACATCACTTGACGACCCGATCCTGGCGCCCGCCAAAAACACGACGTGGGGGCAGTCGTTCCCGGCCTCGGTGAAAGTTGCGTTGTATGTACACAACGCCGGACGCAATGACCGCTTCCTGGCCCGCTCCGGCGTCCTGCACGTCTTCGTCGGCCATGGCGAGAGCGACAAACCCGGAAGCGCGTCGGTATCCATCGACCGCTATGACGTCATACTGTCGGCTGGTCAAGCCAACATTGATCGATTCGCCGCCGCCGGTGTCGATATTGAGGCCAAGAAGTTCCAGATCATCGGCCGGCCACAGAGCGTCGATTTTTCGACTGCCAGCCAGCCGATCAGCACGGTGAGCAGTCCGGTTGTGCTGTATGCGCCGACCTGGCCGCACAAGGAGGTCGATAAGAACCTGTCATCAGTCTTTTTGGGTGAATCGATCGTGAAGGCGCTGCTCGAGCGTGGCCATACGGTCATGTTCCGCCGTCACCCCGCGGGGCGATTCAATGACGAAGGCGAAGCAGCCATCGAGCGGATTGACGCACTCATTGCCTGCGACGCGGCCGCCACGGGTCGATCTCACCTATGGGGCGACCAGGCAATGGAGATGCCGCTAGCAGCCATCTTCAACGCCAGTGATGCGATGATCACCGACGTCTCCGGCATTGCTGCGGACTACCTTGCCACGCTCAAACCGCTGGCCATGGTCGCCGCGCAGCCCACCGAACTCGACCCGGTCGACACCGCCTCGGTCACCGAGCAGTTTCGAGCACGCCATGCGCTGGGTCGCGCCGCATACGTGATCGAGCCCGATCTTGAGTCCCTCGACACAACGCTGACGCAAATGCTTGGCGCTGACCCTCTCGAAACTGCGCGCACCGAACAGCACCGCTACTACCTGGGTGGATTGACCGGCACCGAGTCTGTGGCAGCATTCGTTCACTTCTTGCAACGTTCCGCGGGGTGACTCGGACCTGCGGTCGTCTACAGAGGGCGATCGCGTCGAAAAATCCGTCAGACAGCCGATATCGGACGCATTTGCCCCTCCTGCGCGACCTAAGACCTGCTCAACGGCAATGGCAAAGCCCCGGCACGGGTCCGGGGCTTTGGTGGCGGAGGTGGCGAGATTTGAACTCGCGAGAGGTTTAAACCTCAACCCGCTTAGCAGGCGGGCGCACTAGGCCACTATGCGACACCTCCATGTTGCCGTTCGACACATGGCCGCGGCAACTGCCCTAGGCTACTAGGTCGAAGCACGCCAAGACCAATCGGGCGCGTGGGCACACGGTTTCGAACGACAGTCCTCAGGGCAGGCGACGATAACCGTGGGCCGCGTTGAGCCGGAGGTGTACTTCGCGTTCCAATGCGGCGGCTTTCCTGGGCAACAATCCGAGCGGCACACGGCTCGCGTTGTCACCGGTCAACCCGATCACAAGTTCACCGTCGACCGTGTCGACCTTCTCAACCTCGGCCCACAGCGCAGCACGGATGCCCGCACCGGCGATGCGCCCCATACGGAAACCGTCAGCGCGCAAACTGACCACAGCCGGCGGTCGCACCAGCCTGAAGATGGCGATGCCAATCAGCAGCACCGCAAGCACAGCCGTTGCATAACTTGCCACGAGAGCCGCCTCGCCGAAGTTGCGCAACACGAATGTGGCGACCGCGAGCATGGCGGCAACGATCATGCGCCATCCGAAGAGCTGGAG
>JBBSRT010000239.1:0-1962 GCA_038242765.1 Propionibacteriales bacterium | reverse complement strand
TATCGCTCATACCCCCGTCAACCGACACATATCGGCGTGCTGAACCACCGTCGAGCGACACCGATTTCGTGGTTCCGACCTCATACAAGGTGAATGTTGACGGACCGGCGATTGCGCGGCCTGGTTCGATTGACAATTGTGGGACGTCGATCCCAAGCGAAGCGCATTCGACCGCGACAATTTTGAGCATGCCGCCGGCAAGCTCGGCGGGCGTCTGCGGATCGTCCTGGGTCGTGTAGGCAATTCCGTAGCCGCCACCAAGATCGAACTCGGGTGCGACGTAGCCCAATTCGGCGGCGATCTGCGCGTGCAGGCGGAGTACGCGTTTGGCCGCGACCTCGAAGCCATCGGTTACAAAGATCTGCGAACCAATATGGGAGTGCAAGCCGAGCAGATGGAGTCGCGGTTCGGCCAGAATCTGCTGGACGGCATCGAACGCATCTCCCCCGGTGATGGAGAAACCGAACTTTTGGTCCTCGTGCGAAGTGGAAATGTATTCGTGCGTATGGGCCTCAACGCCAGCGGTGACGCGAACCATGACGTTTGCGGTGACGTCTAGCTCCTCAGTGAGGACAACGAGCCGACCGATCTCCTCGGCCGAGTCGATGATGATCCGACCAACGCCGGCCTCGAGCGCCGTGCGCAACTCGGCCACCGATTTGTTGTTGCCGTGCAGGCCAATATTTGCTGGCGGCACCTCAGCGCGCAATGCGACCGCGAGTTCGCCGCCAGAGCAGACGTCGAGGTTAAGTCCTTCCTCAGTGACCCAGCGAGCGGTCGCCAAGCACAGGAAAGCCTTGGCGGCGTAATAGACGGCCGCATCAGGGAACGCATCCCGGAACGCACGTGCGCGTTCACGAAAATCGTCCTCGTCAACCACAGAGGTGGGCGTGCCGAACTCCTGAGCGATATCGAGCACCGACTCCCCCGCGATCGTCAGGACCCCGTCAGCTTTTGAGACCGATGATGCCCAGAGCTGCGGCACCAACTCATTGCTGTCCTCAGGCGCATGCAGCCAAGCTGGTCCGCGATCACCGGACTGGCCGTGAAGGGCGCCTGCCTCGTGTGCGCGCATCACATACGCTCCGGGGCGCTGACGCCGAGCAGACCGAGACCGTTGTTAATGACCTGTCGGGTGGCTGCGACCAACATGAGCCGGGCCCGATGTAGGTCCGTAGCTTCCTCATCGCCCTTGGGCAGTACATGGCACACGTCGTAGAACTTGTGGAAGGCCGAGGCGGTGTCCTCAAGATAACGGGCAACCCGGTGTGGCTCATGTAGTTCGGCGGCCCGGGCGACGATCCGTGGGAATGCGACCAGTGACCGCAGCAATTCGCCCTCCCGTTCGGTGGACAGCAGCGCAGGATCGAATGATGCGGCGTCGGGGACCAGCTGAAGATCGGCACCGTTGCGCAGGATCGACGACAGCCGCGCATGTGCGTACTGCACGTAGAACACGGGATTGTCACTCGTCTGTTTGGCCCAGAGGTCGAGATCAAGGTCGATGGTCGAATCGGTTGAGAAGCGCGCGAGCGCATACCTCGATGCATCAACGCCAATTGCGTCGACCAGATCTTCCAGCGACACGACAGTGCCAGCACGCTTGGACATACGCAGCGCCTTGCCGTCCTTGAGCAGGTTGACCATCTGGCCGATAAGGATCTCGAGGTTAACTCCCGGCGTGTCACCGAAGGCCGCGCACATGGCCATCAGCCGAGACACATACCCGTGGTGGTCAGCGCCCAGCATGATCATGCAACGGTCGAAGCCACGTTCACGCTTGTCGAGGTAATAGGCGAGGTCGCCGGAGATATAAGCCGGCTCACCGTCGGATTTGACGACGACGCGGTCTTTGTCGTCACCGAAGTCCGAAGTACGGAGCCAGCGCGCCCCATCCTTCTCGAACATCATGCCGAGGTCGTCGAGCCGGGCGATCGCCCGATCGACCGCACCTGAGTTGTG
>JBBSRT010000238.1:0-2032 GCA_038242765.1 Propionibacteriales bacterium | reverse complement strand
TACCGCAAACTGTTGGTGAGCCGCACCATGAGCAAAGCTTTTGCCTTTGCCGGTGGCCGGGTCGGCTATGTGGCTGCTGATGGGGCGATCATCGACGCTCTGCGCATCGTGCGGCTGCCCTACCACCTGACGGCAGTCACCCAGGCCGTTGCGCTGACCGCTCTTCGCCACAGCGACGAACTGCTCGCCAAGGTTGCCGAAATTCGGGACACCCGCGATGAGTTGGTCGACTGGCTGCGCGCCCACCGACTGCTGGTTGCTGACTCCGATGCCAACTTCGTTCTGTTTGGCACTTTCGACAACAGACACGCCATTTGGCAGGGCCTTGTCGACCGCGGCATCCTCATCCGCGAGACTGGACCCGAGGGCTGGCTACGCGTATCGGTGGGGACGCCGCCCGAAATGGACAAATTTTATGCGGCAATGACGGAGGTGCTCAACACATGAGCAGGCGACTCGCACGAACTGGCGACACCGGCGGACCGAACAAGCCCGGCGAGCGCCGCGCACACATCGAGCGGCATACCTCAGAGTCACAGGTGGCAGTCGACATCGACCTCGACGGCACCGGTACCCACGACATTTCGACCGGCGTGGGATTTTATGACCACATGTTGACCGCGCTCGCTCGGCATTCGCTCATCGATCTGACCGTCCAGGCCACCGGTGACACCCACATCGACGCACACCACACGGTAGAGGATGTCGCAATCTGCATCGGCGAAGCGTTGCGTGAAGCCCTGGGCAACAAGTCGGGCATCCGCCGCTTTGGCGACGCGATGGTGCCGCTGGACGAAGCTCTCGCCCAAGCCGTCGTCGACATCTCGGGTCGGCCCTACTGCGTCCACAGCGGTGAGCCCGACAGCCAGGTCACCGCACTCATCGGAGGCCACTACATGGGCTCGTTGACCGGACACGTCTTCGAGTCGTTGGCGCACCACGCGGGCATCGGAATGCACGTGCGTGTGCTGGCCGGCCGCGATCCGCACCACATCGCCGAATGCCAATTCAAGGCGGTGGCTCGCGCTTTGCGCACCGCCATCGAATTCGATCCTCGCGAAACGGGTGTGCCCTCCACCAAGGGAGCCCTGTGAGCGCTGCCCCGCCGAAGGTCGTGGTGCTCGACTACGGTTCGGGCAACCTGCGATCGGTCGTACGGGCAATCGAACGCGCCGGCGCCGACGTCGAATTGACGTCGGACGGCGATGCGGCGATCGCCGCTGATGGTCTGGTCGTGCCGGGCGTGGGTGCGTTCGCCGAATGTATGGCCGGCCTCAAGGCGATAAAGGGGGAGCGCATCATCGGCCGCCGCCTCGCCGGTGCGCGTCCAGTGTTAGGCATCTGTGTCGGTATGCAGATCCTGTTTTCGACAGGCATCGAGCATGGTGTTGTCACCTCAGGCTGCAACGAGTGGCCGGGCACTGTTGAGTCGTTGCAGGCGCCGATCGTGCCGCACATGGGCTGGAACACGATCGAGACGCAGCCGTCGTCGCAGATGTTTGCCGGCATCGCTGCTGAACGGTTTTATTTTGTGCACTCCTACGGGGTCCGCGCGTGGACGCTGCAGGTCGATCCGCCGTTCCCGGCACCGCTCGTGACGTGGACCGACTACGAGGGTGAACGTTTCGTCTCCGCTGTCGAGAACGGACCGCTGTGGGCGACGCAATTCCATCCAGAGAAGTCCGGCGATGCGGGTGCGGCCTTGCTCAAAAACTGGGTCGCGACGCTTTAACCGCCGCTAAACTCTGCCTCTTCGGCGCTCGCAAACTGCCTCCTCGGCGGGGTGCCGTCAGACTTTGCGGAGGACGGCGGTGACTTTGCCCAGGATGGTGGCGTGGGTGCCGTCGATGGGGGAGTAGTCGTCATTGTGCGGGAGTAGCCATGCCTTGCCGTCTTTGCGCTGGAATGTCTTGACGGTGGCTTCGCCGTCGAGCATTGCAGCAACGATTTCGCCGTTTTCGGCGACGGGTTGTTGGCGGATCACCACATAGTCGCCGTTGCAGATCGCCGCGTCGATCATCGAGTCGCCCTG
>JBBSRT010000237.1:0-2077 GCA_038242765.1 Propionibacteriales bacterium | reverse complement strand
CGCCGATCCTCGTGGCACCGGCGGCGACAGGAGGACACGGAGAGCTGCAACGTCTTCGTGCCATGTGCGACCGAGTTGTCACTGCTCTCGTTGACGGTGCGCCCGACAACGTCATCGTGATCGGTCGTGGCGCCGTGGATCGGTCGTGGTCGCCAGCGGCCGGCGGCACGCTTGCCCCATACGGACTCGAGGTGCATGCCGGCGGACCAACCAATGAGCTGCCGCTGAGCCTGACGATCGGCGCATGGCTGCTCGATCGCGCGGGTTGGGCCGGCGATCGCTGCTACACCGCCGTCGCCGGAACCACGGCAAACACCGGCGCAACGTCATACGAATCGGCTGCTGCAGCGACCGAACTCGATGACGTTACCGAGAAGGACGCTGCTGGGGCGAGTGGTCGCATCGGGGTGCTGGTGATGGCTGACGGCAGCGCAAAACGCGGCCCCCGTGCGCCAGGCGACTTCGATCCGGGGGCGGAGGCCTTTGATGCGTCGATCGGCGCGGCGCTGGCCAGCGGTGACACCGATGCGCTGGCTTCGCTCGATGAGGAGGTGGCCGCGCAACTCTGGGTCGCAGGGGCTGCGGCGCTCAAGCGCCTTGCGCACTCGACCAACGGCGCCGCCATCGAAGCACAATTGCTTTACGACGAGGCGCCACTCGGCGTCGGCTACTGGGTGGCCGACTGGCGCATCACCTAGGCCCCGTTATTTAGAGTCGCCCAACTTTTCAGTCGCGTCCTTCGCCTTGTCTGCGGCGCCGTCTATTTGATTGTCGTACTTGCCCTTGGTCGCCTTATTGGCAAGGTCGGCCGCCTTGTCGATGCCCGAATTAATCTTGTCGCCATGCTCGGCAGCCATGTCGGAGGCCTTCTCCTTGATCTCATCGCTGCGGCCCTTGAACTTGTCGAGAAATCCCATCGGTCTCTTCCTTGCTCGTGTCTCGTGGTGAGCGATGCCGCCCCGTTGCTGATTTACCCTACCTGTCAGGATTCGGGCATGGCCCCTGTCGACCGCATCATGGCCATAGTCGGACCGACAGCGGCAGGCAAATCGGCGTTGTCGATCTCGCTCGCACAACGACTCGGAGACGCCGAGATCATCAGCATCGATTCGATGCAGATCTACCGGGGCATGGACATCGGCACCGCCAAGCTGGCTCCGGGCGAACGCGGCGCAGTGCCGCATCATTTGCTTGACATCCTCGACGTGACCGAGCCGGTGACAGTGGCCGAATTTCAGGGATGGGCACGCGAACTGATCACCGATTGCCATCAACGCGGCGTGGTGCCGATCCTGGTGGGCGGCTCGGCTCTCTACATGCGTGCGGTGCTCGATGACTTCGAGTTCCCCGGCACTGATCCGGCGATCCGCGCTCGGTGGGATCGGCGGCTCGCCGATGTGGGTGCCCGCGCCCTGCACGCCGAGCTCGCTGCCAGTGACGCCGAAGCAGCCGCGCAAATCTTGCCCACCAACGGCCGCCGCATCGTCCGCGCCCTGGAGGTCATCGAGCTCACCGGCAAGCCCTATGCGGCAACCCTGCCGACCCTGGAATACGCCTTCGACAACGTGAACGTGGTCGGGGTCGACGTGCCGCGGCCGTTACTGGACCAACGCATAAAAGAGCGCGTCGACCTTATGTGGCAACTCGGGCTCGTCGACGAGGTACGCGCTTTGGTGCATCAGGGGCTCAAAGAGGGTCGCACCGCCAGGCGTGCGTTGGGCTATTCACAGGTGCTCAGGTTCCTGGCCGGCGAAGCAACCGAGTATGAAGCGCACGAGGCAACCGTCGTCGGGACACGCAGGTTCGCGCGCAAACAGGATTCGTGGTTCCGCAAGGATCCACGCATCACGTGGATCCCTTACGACGATCCGCAATGGGTCGACCACGCGCTAGAGAGCTGATGCGTTGCACCCGACCATGGCGCCGCAAAATCGTCGCGCCCGCTTCACACCGTGGCGCGCTTCCGTAGACTTGTAGCTATGACGTTCGCATGGCTCAAGGGGCACGGCACCGAAAACGACTTCGTGCTGCTCCCGGACCATGACGGCACGATCCACGGCGCCCTCGATGCAGCATT
>JBBSRT010000236.1:0-2081 GCA_038242765.1 Propionibacteriales bacterium | reverse complement strand
GTTTTGTCCGCTTGGGCCGTGGATCGAGACCAACTACGACCCGACCGACCAGGCGATCAGCACCAAGCTCGGCGACGAACTCAAACAAAGCTCACGCACCTCGGGAATGATCTTTACGGTGCCGCACATCATCGAATACGTGTCGTCATTCATGACGCTGTTGCCCGGCGACGTCATCTTGACCGGCACACCCGAGGGCGTCGGCCCGATGGAGGTCGGCGACGAGGTGTCGGTCACCATCGAAGGCATCGGCACACTCACCAACAAGGTGGTTTCGCGTGACTGATCTGACCACGACTGCTGCCCGTCCTGTCGTCGCTCGATTCTGCCCTTCACCGACCGGCAATCCGCATGTCGGCATGGCCCGTACGGCGTTGTTCAGCTGGGCGTTCGCGCGCCACCACGGGGGCACGTTCGTCTTCCGCATCGAAGACACCGACGCTGCCCGCGACAGCGAAGAGTCGTACGGCCTGCTGATCGATGTCATGAAGTGGCTCGGACTTGACTGGGATGAGGGTCCCGAGGTTGGCGGCCCCAACGGCCCATACCGCCAATCCGAACGCATGGACATCTATGCCGACGTGGCGGCGCGGCTCCAGGAAGCCGGCCATGCCTATCGTTGTTTTTGCAACACCGACGAGCTGGCGATCCGACGCGAAGCTGCCCGCGCCGCCGGCAAGTCCAGCGGCTATGACGGACATTGCCGCAACCTCAGCGCAGAAAAGATTGCCGCATATGAGGCCGAAGGACGCCCCGCCGTGTTGCGGTTCCGGATGCCCGATCGCGACATCACCTTCACCGATCTTGTACGCGGCGACATCACCTTCACCGCCGACAACCTGCACGACTATGCGTTGCTGCGCGCCAACGGACAACCGCTCTACACGCTGACAAATCCGACGGACGACGCGATGATGGGGATTACCCATGTGCTGCGCGGCGAAGACCTGTTGAGCTCGACGCCGCGCCAGATCGCGCTGTACGAAGCTTTCGCCGAGATCGGGGTCGGTGGCGGGTTCACTCCCGAATTCGGTCACCTGCCTTATGTGACCGGAGCAGGCAACCGCAAGTTGTCCAAACGCGATCCCGAATCCAACCTGCTGGCTTACCGCGACCAAGGTTTCCTGCCCGAAGGCCTGCTCAACTATCTGGCGCTGCTTGGTTGGTCGATCGCCGATGACCGCGATGTGTTCAGCAAAGAAGAGATGGTCGAGGTCTTCGAAATCGGCCGCGTCAACCCAAATCCCGCGCGCTTCGACATCAAAAAGTGTGAGGCGATCAACGGGTCACAGGTACGCGAGCTGTCTATTGAACAGCTCGCCGCCCGTCTCGTGCCGTACTTCCAGAGCGCCGGCCTCGTGTCTGACCCGATCAGCGACGACGAGCGCGAGGTGCTGGCCGCAGCGACACCGCTCGTGCACGAACGCATCACGTTGCTGACCGAAACAGTTGACATGGTCCGTTTCCTCTTCGTCGCCGAAAGCGACTTCTCGATCGACGAAGCGGATCGCGTCAAAAACCTCGATGACAAGGGCGTCGGGACGGCGCGGGCGGCATACGACGCGCTGTCGGGGCTGGACCAGTGGGACACGGCATCGATCGAAGCTGCACTTCGTGCGGCGCTGATCGACGGGCTCGGCCTGAAGCCGCGGCTGGCCTTCGGGCCGGTGCGCGTCGCGATCACCGGCAGCCGCATTTCGCCGCCACTGTTCGAGTCGCTGGAGCTCCTCGGACGCGAACGCTCGCTGTCACGGCTGGCTGCTGCTGTCGCCTGATGCCGGTTTTGGCGCGCCGCCGCCGGTCCGGTAAAGTCGGCTTTTGGTCCGCTGGACCACCGGCCGATTGCGGTGGGACAAAGGACGATTGGGGTATGGTGTAATTGGCAACACAGCGGCTTCTGGTGCCGTCGTTCTAGGTTCGAGTCCTAGTACCCCAGCGAGTTTCTTCTTGGAACGCTTGACTGCGCTCTGGGCGAGAATCTCACCAGTTGAAGCTTGGCCCCGTGGTGTAGTGGCCTAGCACGCTGCCCTCTCAAGGCGGTAACGCGGGTTCGAATCCCGTCGGGGCTACCAAGCAATAGT
>JBBSRT010000235.1:0-2126 GCA_038242765.1 Propionibacteriales bacterium | reverse complement strand
TGAAAGTGATCGTCTTGCGTTCGTCGAAAACATAAAGCGATCCTTCCCACAGACCCGCATCCTTGAAGGCTTCGCCATAGCGCGCAATGCCACCGTCAAGCTGGTAGACCTCGGTGAATCCGCGGTTGCGCATCAGCGGGGTCAGCACCTCGCAACGAATGCCGCCGGTGCAATAGGTCACCACCGGCCTGTCCTTGAGGTGGTCATACTTCCCGCTTTCGATCTCGGCGAGAAAGTCACGCGTCGCCTCGACCTCGGGGGTGACTGCCCCCTTGAAGTGGCCGATCTCGGCTTCGATCCGGTTTCGGCCATCAAAAAAGACGACATCTTTTTCGGCAACCAACGTATGGAGTTGTTGCGGCGTCAGCTTCGTGCCACCGCCCACGACACCGTTTTCATCGACCTTGAGCTCGGCCGATGCTCCGAACGTGACAATCTCGGGGCGTGTCTTGACAGTCAATCGGGAGAAATCGTCGGAGCGGCCGTCGGCAGCCAAGGTGCCGTAACTCCACTTGAAGTCGATCGTCTTGAACGGCGCATACTCTTTGGTGCGGCGTACATACTTCTTGAGTTCTGCCACGTCACC
This sequence comes from Propionibacteriales bacterium, assembly GCA_038242765.1. Taxonomy (GTDB): domain Bacteria; phylum Actinomycetota; class Actinomycetes; order Propionibacteriales; family Nocardioidaceae; genus JBBSRT01. Next base: position 1,540 of record JBBSRT010000235.1, on the reverse strand, counting down.
GCCCAGCGTGCCGTTGATGCCGTGCGGCGAAATGATGATGCGGCCGCGCAACCCGAGTGAGTCCGCGAGGGTGCGTTGCCACAATTTGATCGCTTCGGGGTCCGCGATCGGCGCGAACCCGTAGTAGAGCACTATTTTGGGTGTGGGCACGGGCAGATTTTACGGGGCGGCTTGCCAACGCCGACGCGGTGGGATGGACTGGCCCGATGAACCCCGTACTCGTTGATGAGATCCGTACCGAACTCAAGGCCAAGGCGCAGGAAGCGGCGGCTGGACGCGCTGCGCGCAAGATCGCCGGCGGCCCCGACACGACGATGACGCAGACGCTTGTCGCCATGAGGTCCGGATCCGAGCTTTCCGCACACGAGAATCCGGGCGAAGCCACGGTGCTGGTGCTTGAGGGCAGCATCGACGTCGGATTCGGGGGCCAAAATCTGAGCGGCAGTGCCGGGATGCTCATGATCGTCCCCGACGAACGACACAATGTCGTTGCCACAACCGACAGCGTCTTTCTCATCTCCGCGGTGAAACTGCGCCGCGAATGAGCCTGCTGCATCAACTCGACGCCACCGCGCAAGGCCAACTGTTGGTTGACCGGGAGGTCAGCTCGACCGACCTCATCACCGACCACCTTCAGCGAATCGACGCGCTAGGTCCGCGCCTAGGCGCGTTCATCACCGTCACAGCAGAGCGTGCTTTGATGCGGGCGGCGGCATCGGACCAGCGGCGCTCTGCCGGCGAACCGTTGCATGCCCTCGATGGCGTGCCGACAGCTTTCAAAGATCTTGTGCCCACGTTGACCGAACCCACGACATACGGCTCACAGGTGACCCGGACGTTCGTTTCTGCGGTTGCCGCTCACAGCGCCACGCTGCTCGAGGATGCCGGGCTGATCAGCCTGGGTAAGACGAACACGCCAGAGTTCGGATTGTCCTCCTACACCGACAACGACCTGGTCGGACCCGCACGCACACCGTGGGACCTGGCCCGCAACGCCGGCGGTTCCAGTGGTGGCGCGGCCGCGGCAGTCGCGGCCGGCCTCGCACCCTTTGCCCTTGGCAGTGACGGCGGCGGTTCGATCCGGATCCCGGCGAGCTGTTGCGGCATATTCGGATTCAAGCCCAGTCGTGGACGCGTCAGTTCGGGGCCCAGGGGCAACGAGGTCGGTGGACTGGCAATCCAGGGGCCGTTGTCGCGTTCGGTGCGCGATGCTGCCGCCATGCTCGACATCTTGAGTGCTCCCATGCCCGGCGACCCTTATCCCTCGACCATGAGCGGCGCCAATTTTGTTGCGTCGGCGCGCCGGGCGCCCGAACGGTTGCGTATCGCGTGCTGGTCGAAACCGTATTTCGAGGACATCGACGCCGGCTCGGATGCGATGGCGGCCTACCAAAGCGCTATCGAGCTGTTGCAGTCGCTGGGCCACAACGTTGAGGAAATCTCGAACCCGTTCCCCGGCGAGCTCGAACGGCACTTCAACGTGATCTGGTCCACCGGTATGGCGGCCCTCGCGTTGCCGCCCGAGGCTGAGGCCCTGTTG
>JBBSRT010000234.1:0-2145 GCA_038242765.1 Propionibacteriales bacterium | reverse complement strand
TGGGCCGTCCGGGGTTTCCGATCGCCGAAATCGCAGCCGACGGCGGCTGCGTCATCACCAAACACGACGGCACGACCGGTGCGGTCACCGTCGACACTGTCACCGCCCAACTCGTCTACGAGATCACCAACGCCAATTACCTCGGCCCCGATGTCACGACGCGGCTCGACACCATCGGCCTCGCGCAGCAGGGGCCGGACCGCGTGGCAATCACCGACGTCCGCGGGTCGGCGCCACCGTCAACGGCCAAGGTGTGCCTCAATTTGTTTTCGGGGTTCCGCAACAGCGTGGAGTTCTTATTGACGGGCCTCGACATCGACGCCAAAGCTGACCTGATTATCGGCCAGATGGAGCACGAGATGGAGGCCAGTGGCCGACCGGAGTCTGTTGAATGGCAGCTGGATCGCACCGACGTCGACGACCCGCAGACCCAGGCCGCGGCGACTTCGATACTGCGCTGCCACGTCAAAGATCAACGGCCCGATCCGGTGGGCCGCGCGTTCACCAGTGCGGCGGTCGAGCTTGCGCTTGCCTCATACCCGGGTTTCACGATGACGCGACCGCCCGGCGCCGGGACGCCATACGGGACGTATCGGCCGGCCTATGTGCGACAAACCGAGGTGCCCCACACCGTCGTGTTTGCAAACGGTGAACGCCTCGATATCGCCCCGCCAGAGCACATGGTCGACGTGGTCGAAGCCGTGCCGGCGCCTGACATCGACGATCCGCCTGCCGGTCGCACCGATCGCGCGCCGCTGGGCAGGCTTGCCTATGCCCGTAGCGGCGACAAGGGCGGCGACGCGAACCTCGGTCTGTGGATCCCCTCCCAGCACCCCGATCGTGCCCAGGCATACGCGTGGCTGGCGAATTTCGTCGATGTCGAAGCCGTACGCGCGCTCCTGCCCGAAACCGAAGACCTCGACGTGGAGATCCATGCGTTGCCGAACCTGTGTGCGGTGAACATTGTCATTCACGGACTCCTTGGCGAGGGGGTCGCTGCGTCGACACGGTTTGATCCGCAGGCCAAGGCGCTGGGCGAATGGATCCGCGCCCGTTTTGTCGAGATTCCGGCCGATTTGCTTAAGGAGCATGGATGAACCGCTGGGAAACACCTGAGCGGGTCGCGCTGCGCAACATGGCTGTCTTGTTCACCGAGAAGGAAATCGCACCGCATCTTTCGGCATGGGAAGACGCCGGTGAGGTGCCACGTCTACTGCACAAACTCGCCTCCGATGCCGGGCTGTTGGGCATCGGATTTTCCGAGGAAGTTGGTGGTTCGGGCGGTGACATGATCGACGCGACCATCATGACCGAGGCAATGATGAGCGCCGGGGCTTCCACGGGGCTGCTGGCCGCTCTCTTCACACACGGCATTGCTCTGCCGCACATCGTGGCCGCCGCCACCGGATCCGATACCTCGCGCGAGGCTCGCGCGCTCATCGACCGCTACGTGCGACCTACCCTGGCCGGCGACATGATCGGGTCGCTCGGTGTGACCGAACCCGGCGGCGGGTCCGACGTCGCGGGCATCTCTACGAAAGCGATGCGCGACGGCGACGACTTCGTCGTCAACGGCGCCAAGACCTTCATCACGTCGGGCGTCCGCGCCGACTTCGTCACCACGGCGGTGCGCACCGGCGGCGAAGGATTCGGCGGTATTTCGCTGCTCGTGATCGACAAGGGCGCACCCGGTTTCACCGTCGCCCGCCCGCTCAAAAAGATGGGCTGGCACTGCTCCGACACCGCTGAGCTCAGCTTTGCTGAGGTACGGGTGCCAGCGAGCAACATCGTTGGTGAGTTCGACGGCGGTTTCGTGCTGATTATGCAGCAGTTCGTCAATGAACGCCTCAGCCTTGCGGTGCAGGCATACGCGACGGCGCAGCGTGCGACGGATCTGGCGATCGACTATGCGCGGCAACGCGAAACCTTCGGCAAACCGCTCATCGCCCGACAGGTGATCAGGCACAAGATCGTCGACATGACCCGCAAAACCGCCGCCGCACGCGCACTGACTCGACACGCCATCGAAAAGGCCGTCGACGGTGGCGCGGTTGACCCGAGCGCCGGCATCCTCGACGCGGTTTTAGCCAAAAACCAGGCGGTCGAAGCATGCGAATGGGTGGTGTCCGAAGCGGTGCAGATCTT
>JBBSRT010000233.1:0-2160 GCA_038242765.1 Propionibacteriales bacterium | reverse complement strand
ATGCGCCTCGCACCGTCATGGGCATCGAGTTCCCCAACGCCTTTGGGCTGGCGGCGGGGTTCGACAAGAACGCGCTCGCGGTGCCTGGTCTACTCGGTCTGGGTTTCGGTCACGTGGAGATCGGCACGGTGACCGGCCAGCCGCAACCGGGCAACCCGAAACCTCGGCTTTTCCGCCTCGTGGACGACAACGCGATCATCAACCGGATGGGTTTCAATAACGACGGAGCCGATGTCGTGGCAGAACGGCTGAAAACGCTCCGGTCGACAAGGCAGGGGAGGCGCGCCGTCATCGGCGTCAACATTGGCAAGACCAAACTGGTGCCGGCCGGTGAAGCAATCGCGGACTACGTCTACAGCACGCGCCGATTGGTCCCGTACGCCAGTTATCTCGTGGTGAATGTTTCGTCGCCCAACACTCCGGGTTTGCGTTCGCTTCAGGCCGTTGATGAGCTGAGGCCCCTACTGGAGGCCGTACGCGAAGCCGCGGACCGTGCTTCGAGCGCCCGAGTGCCGCTGCTGGTGAAAATAGCGCCGGACCTGTCCGATGATGACATCGACGCTATTGCCGACCTCGCGGTCGAACTGGGTATCGACGGGATCATTGCGGCCAACACGACGATCTCGCGACCACTACGCCTGCGCAGCGACCGCGAGACGATCCACATGGCCGGCGACGGTGGGCTTTCGGGGCCCATCCTCGCGGACCGCTCGATGCAAATACTGCTTCGGCTGCGCGAGCGGACCGGCGACCGGCTGGCCATTGTGTCCGTCGGGGGAGTGGCAACACCTGCCGACGTACGCAATCGCCTTGATGCTGGCGCCGACCTCGTGCAGGGTTATTCAGGGTTCGTCTACGGCGGCCCACGCTGGCCGTCTCAGATGGCGCGCGCGACGACACTCTGACCAAGGACCCATCGCCGGTCAATCGTTGAGCAATAGCCGCCGCCAAGCGTCTGAGATCCACTTCTCAAATCGCGCAGGAGTCCAGCCACGCTCTTCCACCAGCAGCACCCAGTATTCGGCGGCGTTCATACTCCAGATGATATCTGCCACCTGTTGGTCGTCGAGATCACCGCGCAATTCGCCTGTCGCGCGCAGGTCTGTGGCGAAGTCGAGCATGTTGCGTGACCGGCGCGCGGCGATCGACTTCCACAGCTGCCGGCACGGCTCGTCGGTCACGGCCGCATCGCGCAATGACAGGAAGACCGGGGCCATTCGTTGGTGGATTTCGGTGATGGCGGCTGCATAGATGTCGATTTTGTCGCCCGCGGACGCCGTCTGGCCGATGCGCTGCACGTAGTCCCGTTGCGCGGCGGGGATGGCCTCGACCCGTCCTGAGAGCGACGTCTCGACGAGTTCGCGCATGAGGGTGGGCTTGGGCCCGACCGCGTGATAGAGCGTGTCGACGTTGACGCCTGCTTGTTCGGCGATCTGTTTGACCGTTGTTCGTCGGTAGCCCTGTGCGATGAACAAGGCGCGCGCGGCATCGAGAATCGCGGTGCGCGTTTGGGCGGCCTGCTCGGCGCGAAGCGAGGAGTTGTAGGCGCGGGCCTTGACTGGATCTGACATCGGCGCCTAGCCTAGCAGTATTCATCCGAAAAGGCTTCGGATCAAATATTGAGGAGGCGGTCGCCATGGTCTACGCCTATACCCAGGATGTGCCCATCGACTTCGACACTTATCAACGGATCATTGCCGAGGTCGGACCCGAGCCGTTGGACGGCTCTCTCGTCCACCTGTGCGTGCGCCGCCCCGATGGGGGATTGCGCTACATCGACGTATGGACGTCCAAGGAAGAATGTGCCAAGGCTTTCTCGATGAGAATTCATCCCGCGGTCGACAAGGTCCTCGGCAACAGTCGGCCGCAGACAGAACCGACAAGTGAGTTGCTCGATGTGCTGCACGCGACCGGGCCGGGTCTGTGAGCACCAACCCCGGCTGAGACGGAAGAATCGACCTCACGCCCGCATACGAACCGTCAGGTCGCTTCTTGCGTCGGGAGTGGCTGTAGGATGCAGGACGAGGCGGCGACCACCCGATTTCGGTTTCGACTCGTTCACCCTGTATCTTTTATTGTCGGCTTGCCCCTTTAGCTCAGTCGGCAGAGCGTCTCCATGGTAAGGAGAAGGTCTACGGTTCGATTCCGTAAAGGGGCTCT
>JBBSRT010000232.1:0-2203 GCA_038242765.1 Propionibacteriales bacterium | reverse complement strand
GACGAGCAGTGGATGCAGAGCCTGAACCTCAAGTTCATGGGCTATGTGCGCACCGTACGGGCCGTCGTTCCCCACATGGTCAAACAGGGTTCGGGATCCATCGTGCTGGTCGTTGGCAACGACGGTCTTAAGCCCAGCTACTGGGAGATGACCGCCGGCGCCGCCAATGCCGCAGACCTCAACTTCGCTTCGTCGATCGCCGACCAGTATGGCCCCAAGGGCGTGCGCGTCAACACCGTCAACCCGGGCCCCGTCGACACCGACCGCTGGGACGGCCTCGAAAAGGCTTTCGCTCGTGACATGGGCGTCGATCAGGCCGAAGCACGCCGTCGCGCAGAGGTCTCCATCCCACTCGGACGCATCACGCAGCCCGAAGAAGTGGCCGCACTCGTCGCCTTCTTGTCGTCGGACATCGCCGGCAGCGTGCACGGCGCACACGTCCCGATCGACGGCGCCCAGCGCAAGCCCCTCATGGAGCGCTGAGATGCAGCTGACGAATTCGTTTCGGATAGACCGGCCGCCGGCCGAGGTGTTCGAGGCGTTCTTGGACATCGAGAGGATCGCGACCTGTATGCCGGGCTCGCGACTCCTCGGTCAGCCTGCCGAAGACACCTACGCGGGCGAAGTCAAGGTCAAGGTCGGACCACTCGGAGTTGCGTATACCGGCGAGCTGAAGCTCCTCGAGGCCAATCACGAGACGATGACCATGACGATGCGGGCCAAGGGCCGAGAGCAGCGTGGAGCCGGCAATGCCGACGCCCATGTCGTTGCTCAACTGACCGCTGACGGCAGCGGCACGGTCGTCGAGATCGTCACCGATCTGAGCATTCGAGGCAAAGTCGCCCAATTCGGGCGAGGCGTGATCGGTGACGTCACCGACGGCATCATCGCCAAGTTCGCCAAGAACGTCGAGCAGATGCTTACCGCCGGTCAAAGTCCGGTTGGCGCTGCTGCTTCTGGTGGTGCGCCAGCAGGTGGTGCGCCGACGGCAGCCAAGCCGACAGCTGGAGCAACCTCAGGCGGCGCATCCGCAGACTGGGCACCCGCGGCCGAGGCAGCGGACAACGACGGGCTCGATGCTTGGAGTCTGATTGTCGTACCGATGCTCAAAAAACATGCCGGCTCCGTGGTGCCGGTGGTAGTCGCCGCCGTTGCCGGTTACCTAGGTGCACGCGCCGGTGCACGCAAGGGCAGGCAACGACCCGTTCCACGCTACTACGAATGAGAGAGGCCCCTCGTGGCATACACAACAACCGATGACGGTGTCCGTCTCCATTTCGAGGAGACCGGCACGGGAGTGCCGCTGGTCTTCCTGCATGAGTTCGCCGGCGATCACCGGTCGTGGGAGCAGCAGGTTCGGCATTTCGCCCGGACGTTCCGCTGCATCGTGCTGTCCGCGAGGGGTTATCCGCCCTCAGATGTGCCGACCGATCGCGGCGCATACAGCCAGGACCGTGCGGTCCTAGACGTCGTGGCCGTCATGGACTCACTCGATATCGACAAGGCGTTCGTCGTCGGCAACTCGATGGGCGGCTTTACCGCGCTCCACTTTGCACTCCGTCATCCGGATCGCACCTTCGGCTCTGTCGTGGGCGGTTGTGGCTACGGCGCGCATCCGGACAAGGAAGCGGGCTTTCGCTCAGAGTCCGAGAAGGTGGCCGTCGCGTTCGACGACGAAGGATCTGTGGGGATGTCGAAGTGGTATGGCGTGGGTCCGTCCCGGGTGCAGTTCCTGGCGAAGGATCCGCGCGGTCACGCCGAACACGTAGAGGTCTTGGCCGAACACGATGCGGTCGGCGCCGCCAACACGATGCGTGGAGTCCAGATGGAACGCCCGTCGTTGTATGCGATGAGCGAGGAGCTCGCCGCTTGCGAACCGCCGATCCTCATCATCGCCGGCGACGAGGACAACGGCGCCTTGGAGACCGACCTGATGCTCAAACGGACCATCCCACGTTGCGGCCTGGCGATATTGCCCAAATCGGGCCATGTCACCAACCTCGAGGAGCCGGTGCTCTTCAACCAGCTTGTGGAACGGTTCATCACCGCGGTCGAGCACGACAAATGGGGCGAGCGCGATCCGCGTGCCCTGTCAACATCAACAACCGGCGCTAAATAACCTCGCAGCCTCGCTCACCAGCCTCGCTCACGATCGAGTGGCGCAGATTCGGGCCGTTTCCTCGCGAAATCGGCTGATTCTGCG
>JBBSRT010000231.1:0-2223 GCA_038242765.1 Propionibacteriales bacterium | reverse complement strand
TTCGGTGCCCGGCCGACGACCCAATTCACGGGTGTCGAAAACAAAGGGTCCTGACAACAAGAGTCCACATCCAACGAAGCGCTCAACAAATCAATGGCCTGCAAGCAGGCCGTGGACAATCTTAGCGTGCGCAGGCACCCCGCGGCCAATCGACCGTGCCGTCCCCCGCGTGAGGTCAGATCGCGAGGCGGTCCTCGAGCCTGAGGAGTACCGACGCTGGAACAAGGGCGGCGACATCGCCGCCGTTCCTGGCGACCTCCTTGATCAGGCTGGAGGACAGAAAACTGGTCCCCGGGCTGGTCGGCATGAACAGCGTGTCGACGTCGGTCAAATGGTGGTTCATCTGGGCCATCTGGAGTTCGTAATCAAAATCTGAGGCACCGCGAAGCCCCTTGAGGATCGCGGTAATGTTGTGTTCGGAACAAAAATCCACGAGGAGTCCGCCAAAGGTGGCGACCTTGACATTGTCGAACTGCGCCGTCTCCTCGGTCAGCATCTCCAGCCGTTCGGCCATCGAGAACAGCCCCTTTTTCGATTCGTTGACCAGCACCGCAACGGTCACGCTGTCGAAGAGTTTGGCGGCCCGCCCAAAGATGTCCAGATGGCCATTGGTCACGGGGTCGAACGAACCCGGGCACACGACGTTGCTCATGTCAGTGACCGTACCAAAGGATCGTTTCGCCGTATCTTTTTTCCCGGACCGCAACAAGCGGCTGCGGCCAGACGAAACGATCGCGTTTGGCTCGTTCGACGACGATGAGCCCGTCGGCACTCAGCCAGGATGTGTTGCCCATCGCGACGAGCAATGCCGCAAGATCATCGTGCGGGTAGGCATACGGCGGGTCGACGAAAATCACGTCGTATGGCACAACCGGTACCGTCTGCACGAAACGCTCGGCCGGCTGGGTCCTGACGTGCGCGACGTGACAATCAAGTTCGGCCACATTGGCGCGTATGACGTCCGCCGCGCGCCGATCCTGCTCGACTAGGTCAATGTGCACCGCGCCTCGTGAGGCCGCTTCAAGACCGATCGTACCCGATCCGGCAAAAAGGTCGAGGACGCGCAGATCGTTCAGGCCACCAAAGCTGGACTCCAGCGAAGAAAACAGCGCCTCGCGGGTCCGGTCCGTCGTCGGTCGCGTGCCGTCGCCGGGCAGAGTACGCAGGCTGCGGCCGCCATACGTGCCGGCGATAATTCGCGTCATGTGCGCTCCAAGAAGTCGGCCTGGTCGGTATCTTCCAGCGTACGGACTGCGGCGGCAAGGACCGGATGCGCGGTGAGTCCGGGGTCAGCAGCAACGACCGCGTCGGCATCAGCGCGCGCCGCCACGATGACACTCTCGTGTTTGACCACCGACAACAACCGAAGGCTGCTGCGTACGCCCGATTGAGCCGCACCGAGCACATCGCCCTCGCGGCGGAACTCCACATCACGTTTGGACAGTTCGAAGCCGTCCGTCGTTGAGGCAACCGCGTCCAGCCGCGCACGCGATGGCGCACCGTCCTCGGCACCGGTGACCAGAAGGCAAAGGCCGGGCTCAGCGCCGCGTCCAACCCGGCCACGCAACTGATGGAGCTGAGACATGCCGAATCGGTCCGCGTCAAGGACAATCATGACCGTTGCGTTGGGAACATCGACGCCGACTTCGACGACCGTCGTCGCGACCAGCACGTCAAGCTCGTGCGCGCCAAACGCCGTCATCGTGCTGTCCTTGTCGTCCGTTCCCATCCGGCCGTGCAGCATGCCGACACGAAGATCGTGAAACGGGCCGCCGGTTAAATCCTCGAACACCTCGAGCAACGAATGCGTCTCTTGATCGCCCGCATCGGCTGCTTCCTCACCGCCCTTGTCGCCTTTGTCGCTGTGACCGTCGCCGATGCGAGACACCACGACATACGCCTGCCGGCCCTTTGCGACTTCCTCACGAATGCGTTGCCAGGCCCGATCGAGCCACGCGGGCTGCTCGGCAACGGGAACAACATTGGTCTGGATCGGTTGCCGCCCGGCCGGCAGTTCGCGCAGCGTCGAAACCTCAAGATCACCGAAGGCAGTCATTGCAACGGTGCGTGGGATCGGGGTCGCCGTCATGACGAGGATGTGGGGTTTGACCGCAGCCTTGTCGGCGAGCGCGGCGCGTTGCTCGACGCCAAAGCGATGCTGTTCGTCGACGACCACAAGACCTAAATCAGCAAATTGCACATGCTCTTGGATTAGCGCATGCG
>JBBSRT010000230.1:0-2242 GCA_038242765.1 Propionibacteriales bacterium | reverse complement strand
TTCGACTGGCTGGAGGAGGGAGTCATCGATGGGTCGGAAGGCACCGGACCGTGGATCACCTCGTGGGATCCTGGTGAATCCACGCGCGAAGACCTGCATCGTGCAGTCCGCCCCGGCCAGCTGCGGTCATGATAGGCGGCGTATTTGCATGATGCTGCCCAGCGTTTACACGGGCGAAACAGATCTTTGACACACTGCAGTCATGGGTAAACAAGAAGCGTTCGTCCTGCGTGCGCTCGAAGAGCGTGATGTCCGATTCGTCCGACTGTGGTTCACCGACGTTCTCGGCTCACTCAAATCGGTCGCCATCGCACCGGCCGAACTCGAAGGGGCATTCAGCGAAGGTATCGGCTTTGACGGCTCAGCGATCGAGGGCTTCGCTCGAGTCCATGAGGCCGACATGCTGGCTAAACCGGATCCGTCGACATTCCAGATTCTGCCGTGGCGCGGCGAAACACCGGCCACCGCGCGCATGTTCTGCGACATCTTGATGCCCGATGGCAGCCCTTCATACGCCGACCCGCGCCATGTCCTCAAACGGACACTGCAAAAGGCCGCCGATGCAGGGTTCACGTTCTATACCCATCCGGAGATCGAATTCTTCCTGTTCAAGGGCAAACCTGAAAAGGGTGGCCGCCCCGTCCCCAACGATGACAGCGGCTACTTCGACCACACCGCGCAGGGCGGCGGCGGTCAGGACTTCCGCCGCGAAGTCATCACCATGCTTGAGAGCATGGGCATCTCGGTCGAGTTCAGCCACCACGAAGGCGGCCCCGGCCAGCAGGAGATCGACCTGCGTTATGCCGACGCTTTGACCACCGCCGACAACATCATGACCTTCCGCACCGTCGTACGCGAGGTGGCGCTCGGTCAGGAAAAATGGGCCTCGTTCATGCCCAAGCCGTTCTCCGAACACCCCGGTTCTGGCATGCACACCCACGTGTCACTTTTCGAAGGCGACGAAAACGCCTTCTATGAGGCCGGCGCCGAATACCAGTTGTCGACCACCGGCCGCGCGTTCATCGCCGGTGTCCTCACCCACACCCCCGAGATCACCGCCGTCACCAATCAGTGGGTCAACTCCTATAAACGGCTGATCTTCGGCGGCGAGGCACCCTCATACGTATGTTGGGGGCACAACAACCGGTCCGCGCTGATGCGGATCCCGATGTACAAACCGCACAAGGGCCAATCGGCGCGCGTTGAACACCGCGGCATCGACTCGGCGTGCAATCCCTATCTGGCCTATGCGCTGGTGCTCGCGGCCGGACTCAAAGGCATCGAGGAAGGCTATGAACTGCCGCCCGAGGCCGAGGACGACGTATGGGCGTTGAACGAGAATGAGCGCAAAGCCCTCGGCATCGCGCCACTCCCGCGGAACCTCGATGAGGCGATCCGCGTCATGGAATCGAGCGAGTTGGCCGCCGAGACGCTTGGCGAACACGTCTTTGACTTCTTCCTGCGCAACAAGCGTGCTGAATGGCACGACTACCGTTCGCAAGTGACCCAGTTTGAGCTCGATCGGCTGTTGCCCATCCTTTGAGGAAGTAATCTGTCACCGTGCCCCAGCCGTCGCCCGAACTCGCCAAAAGGTTGACCCGCAAGGGTTTCCAGTCAGCCGATACGGCCATGGACAACCTCGCCGAATTGGGAGAGGTATCCGACGACCTCATCGATGCCATTGCCCGTGTCGCCGACCCTGATATCGCACTGGCAGCGCTGGCCGGGATCGCACAAAAACGTGACGGGCTTGTGGACGAATTGGCCACCGACCGGGCGTTCGCCAAGCGTCTGTTGGTGGTCCTTGGCACCAGCCAGGCCATGGGTGACTTCCTGTGCCGCCACGTTGATTTTGTCGACGATCTGACAACCGATGCCTTCCGGTCTGATCCGCCCGGTGACGAGGAACTGCGCAAGAGGATGGCACGCTCGGGCGACCCCGATGAGCTGCGGGTCAATTATCACCGCGAGCTCTTGCACATCGCGACCCGCGATCTCGATGGTCTCACCGATTTCCAGACCTCCTCGGCGGAGATTGCTGATCTTGCCGGCGCGACCGTGTCAGCTGCCCTCACGTTGGCCACCGCCGACACCGACAATGCTGACCAATGCCGTCTCGCGGTCATTGCGATGGGCAAGTGTGGCGGCCGCGAACTCAACTACATCAGCGATGTCGACGTCATCTTCGTCTACGAACCCATCGAGGGCGCTGACCCACAGGTCGCACTGCGGGCAGCGGGCA
>JBBSRT010000229.1:0-2251 GCA_038242765.1 Propionibacteriales bacterium | reverse complement strand
TCAACCCGGTGGACTGGAAGCTTCGATCCGGTCACCTCGGTCAGAACCAGAAGTTGCCGGTGGTGATGGGGCGAGAGGTCGCCGGGATCGTCACCGCTGTGGGCGATGGTGTCGAAGGATTCGCGGTCGGCGACGAGATTCTCGGTTCAGTTGCCCCGGGTCACGGCGGTTTCGCCGAGCACACCATTCTGCGAGCTGCTGACACCGTGGCAAAACCCAAGGAAATCTCTTTCGCCGACGCTGCCACAATCCCGATTGCGGCAGCCGCCGCTTATGACGGCACCCACCAGATTGAGCTTGCGGCCGGCCAGACGCTCCTCATCCTCGGCATCGGCGGCGGTGTTGGTTTGATGGCCGCCCAGATCGGCAAGGTTCACGAGTTCACCGTCATCGGCATCGCCAGCGAGTCGAAGCGCGACATCGTTGAATCCACGGGAGCCAGGTTCGTGCCCTCCGGCGATGGCCTCGCGTCCAGGCTCCGTGAGATTGCGCCGGATGGCGTGGACCTCATCTTCGACTTGGTCGGTGGTGACGCACTGCGGGAGGTCGCGGAGTTGGCCACCGAGCCGAACCGAATCATCTCTGCCGCAGACCCGGTGACCGCGACGGGACTCGGCGGCAGCGCCCTAGAGCGCACCAACAACGCGATGGCGAAGATCACTGACGTGATCAAGTACGGGCTCGTCGATCCCCACGTGACTGCGCGGTTCCCGCTCGAACGCGCAGGAGAAGCCATCGCCGCAGTCGAAGGCGGCCACGCCACCGGAAAGGTCATCGTCGAAATCGACCCCGCATGATGGTACTGCCCGCGGTGGTCCGGTAAGTCTCGCCAGCGATCATCGGTAACAGCGCCGACAAATGGAGGTCACTACGATTATCCTGGAGACGCTCGCACAAAGCGATCCGCCAGCGCGACGACCCCGACAGCAACGAAATGAGCAGGCGCAGCCCTGAGCAAGACGTTGCGCCGCCGCAAACGATGAGGTGCCTAACGTGGGGAGAGGGCGGGCTGTTGTTGCGGCGCTGGTGATGCCACGAGTTGTCGGAGTGTGGCCGGGCGCCGGGCGGCTCGGAGACCGTTGAGGATGACGACCACTTCGGCGAGCTCATGTATCAGCACGACTCCGGCAAGTCCGAGCACACCGAACAGCGCGAGTGGGGCAAGCACAGTGATGATCGCCAACGCGAGCACGATGTTGGCCGTCATGATTTGCCTCCCGCGGCGGGCGTGTGCGAGAGCTCCGGGGATCAGCCGAAGGTCGTGGCCGGTGAACGCAACATCGGCTGATTCGACGGCGGCTGCTGAGCCACGCAAACCCATCGCTATGCCGATGGTTGCGGTTGCTAACGCAGGTGCGTCGTTAATTCCGTCGCCGACCATCGCGGTCGGACGGGACAAAACCAGCGATGCAATCGCGTCGGCCTTGTCTGTGGGGAGTTGCTCGGCACGGACATTGGTGATCCCGGCATCCCGCGCAATTGCCTGGGTTGTTCGTTCGTTGTCCCCGGTCAGCATGATGACCTCAATGCCTTGATCCTTCAGCATCCGCACCGTCTCGGCCGCCTCCGGCCGCAGCTCGTCCCGCACGCCGATCAGCCCCGCGATTTTTCCGTCAACTTCAACGACCACGACCGTCGCCCCCGCAGCAGCCATTGCCTCTGCGGACCTTTCGAACTCGGCGGGATCTAGCCAGCGAACGTTACCGACACGAACTGTGTGCGTGCTCACCGTGCCGATGATTCCCCGGCCAGCGTGTTCGACAACATCGACCGCGGGAGAAGTTTGCGGGGCTTCTTGGATGATCGCTGCGGCGAGTGGGTGGCTGCTGTTTGCCTCCACGGCCGCAGCCCACCCCAACAGCTCCACGCGGGTGACACCCGCTGCACATTGCACCTCACCGACGGTCGGTTCGTTGCGAGTGAGCGTGCCGGTCTTATCCATGGCGACCGTTTGGATCGTGCCGAGCTGCTCGAACGCCTCTCCGGACTTGATGACAACACCGAACTTTGATGCCGCGCCGATCGCGCTGATCACTGTCACCGGTACGGCAATGGCCAGAGCACACGGCGACGCGGCAACCAGCACCACGAGCGCCCGCTCAATCCAGAGCTCTGGATCTCCCACGATAAACCCGAAGACCACAATCAGCCCGGCAGCAACCAAGACGATGGGTACCAGCGGTCGAGCAATCCGGTCGGCGAGGCGCGCGCGGTTGCCCTTTCGGGCGTGAGCCTGCTCGACGAGCGTAAC
>JBBSRT010000228.1:0-2301 GCA_038242765.1 Propionibacteriales bacterium | reverse complement strand
ATCAACGTCATACCCGGCGTCCTGGCCTGCCGCCGCAAGCACCCCGACTGCCGTTTCGTGGTGACGCCGCATCGCGCCGGACACGGCATGGGTGGGCAGCCAGACCGACGCCTCCCACGCATAACCCAACGCCCGTGACTGTTCGTGGCCGAGCGCCGACAGTGCGTCATAGTCGGCCGCGCCGAACGACGCCTGTCCATGGCGAATCAGATAAACAGCACCCACGTCGCGGCTCAGTCTTTCTTCGCCATTTGAGCGGAGGCCCTGGCCATCAGCCGGTAGTAGAGCGGCCTCGCGAATCGCTTCACCGCGTAGGCGATGCGACCGTTGCGGTCGGTCAAAATGATGTGCCTGTCCTTTTCGATGCCCTCGATGACTTCGGCGGCGATCTGCTCGGCGCTGACCTTGGACTCCTCGATCAGTTTGCTGCCTGATTGTTGCGAAGCCTCGTCCTTGCCGCCCAGCGACGCGGACAGATTCGACTTGAAGAACGTGGGACATACGACCGAGACCTTGATGCCGTACGGCTTGAACTCGTGAAACAACGTTTCACTCAACGCAACAACGGCTGCCTTGACCGCGTTGTATTCGCTCATCCGCGGCGGATGGATCAGACCTGCCGCCGAGGCGGTGTTGATGATGTGGCCATGGCCCTGCGATTTGAACAACGTGGTGAAGATGCGGCAACCCCGTACAACACCCAACAGGTTGATGTCGATGATCCATTGCCACTGGTCGAGTTCGGTCAATTCGATGCGACCGCCGGCGGCGACACCGGCGTTGTTGAAGAGGTAGTCGAGGCCGCCGCCCCAGTGGGTGA
Organism: Propionibacteriales bacterium; assembly: GCA_038242765.1. GTDB lineage: Bacteria > Actinomycetota > Actinomycetes > Propionibacteriales > Nocardioidaceae > JBBSRT01. The sequence continues at coordinate 1,481 of JBBSRT010000228.1, read as the reverse complement.
CCACCCACTCGTAGGCCCGGTCCCAATCGGCATCCTTGGTGACGTCGACCTTGAGGTAGGTCACCGCGGTGAGCCCCTGGAGCGAGGCGGGCTCCTCGGTATGAATGTCGAGGGCAAGCACGCGACAGTCGCGCGCGACAAGCGCCTTGGTGAGGGCAAGACCCAGACCCGACGCGGCGCCGGTGATGACGGCGCGTTGCTGAGGTTCGATAGTCACAGGCGCCACCTTATCGACCGTCGCGACCGATAAAGCCACACGCATGGGGTACTACACGCTTGCACCGCAACCTCGGGCTGAAAAGTCCTCGATGAAAGGCATTTTCGATGGCCCCACGCAACGACAAACTGATCGCGACCCGCGAAATTGATGCACCAGCTGACGTCATCTTTGCTTTGCTCGCCGATCCCCGTCGTCATGCCGAACTCGACGGCTCCGGTTATGTGTGCTCCGATGAGGACGCAACCCCGATCACCGGGACCGGCAAGATTTTCACCATGAACATGAGCGGCGACCACATGGGCGGCGACTACCAGAGTGAAAACCATGTCACCGCATACGAGGAAAATAAACGGCTGGCATGGAAGACGGCGCCCGCCGGTCAGGAACCACCGGGATGGCAATGGGAATGGGATCTCGAGCCAATCAACGACGACTCGACCAAGGTCACTTTGACGTATGACTGGAGCGAGGTCACCGATGAAGAGCTCCTCGCCAAACTCCACTTCCCGTTCGTGCCGCAAAGCGGACTCGAGGAGTCATTGAGCAAGATCGTTTCGGCTGTTTCCTAAAAACCGGCCCGAACAGCTGGGCAAAACCCGCTGAGCCTGACGTTTGCGCCCCAAAAATCGAGGTTCAGGGGCCGAAACGTCAGGCTCATGCCAGTGGTTAGTCGACCGTGAACCTGACGGTGTGCCAGCCCGATGCGCCGTTGGGTCGCGGGTTGGCGCGCTTCGATGTCTGGGTGTAGCCCGAGGCATCCGCGGCTCGAACACTCAACTCATGGTCACCCGAGGTGGCCTCGTCCCATTGCCACGACCATTGCCGCCAGGTGTCCGCCGTGTCCTCGGCCGCGAGAGTGGCCGAGACCCACTCGCCATCGTCGACGCGCACCTCGACGCCTGTGATGCCGGTGTGCTGAGCCCAGGCCACGCCGCCGACACGCACTTTGTCGGGCGCGAAGCTTTGTGAGGGCCGCGGCACATCGATGCGCGATGCGGTCTTGATCGGGGCTTGGGGATCCCACGCGCGCTCGGTCCAGTAGGCGGTGAAGTCGGCAAAACGAGTCACTTCCATGTCGACCAGCCACTTGGTTGCCGAGACGAAGCCATACAGTCCGGGAACGACCATGCGCGCCGGGAATCCGTGTTCGAGCGGCAGCGGTTGGCCGTTCATCGCGACGGCAATCAATGCGTCGCGACCGTCGGTCAGATCCCGTATGGGGGTCCCGATGGTCATGTTGTCGGCACTTTTGCTCAGGAGT
>JBBSRT010000227.1:0-2321 GCA_038242765.1 Propionibacteriales bacterium | reverse complement strand
TTGCCGCACGGCTGAGCCCGTACCCTAAGGGTCATGTCCCACTCGTATAACGACGATCTGCGCCTTGCCCACGTCCTTGCCGACAATGCGGACTCACTCGCGATGGACAAGTTCGGATCTCTAGACCTGAAGGTGTCCACCAAACCCGATCTGACCCTCGTTTCCGAAGCCGATCATGCGGTCGAGGACGTTATCCGTCGGATGCTCAAATCGGCTCGCACCAGAGACATGATCCTGGGCGAAGAGCACGGCGAAGAAGACGGATCCGTGGGAGCGAGCACCAGGCGCTGGATCATCGACCCGATCGATGGCACCAACAACTTCGTACGAGGTGTGCCCGTATGGGCCACCCTCATCGCGCTCGAAGAAGACGGAGAAATTGTCGCGGCCTGTGTCTCGGCCCCGGCATTGGCCCGGCGTTGGTGGGCGACCAAGGGCGGCGGCGCGTTCACGGGCAAAACACTCATGCATGCCCGCCCCATCAGCGTTTCGACGGTCTCCGACATCTCCCACGCTTCGCTGTCCTACAGCTCGCTGCATGGCTGGGAGGAAGTGGGCAAACTGGACCGGTTCATCGCCTTGACGCGCCGCTGCTGGCGCAGCCGGGCCTACGGTGATTTCTGGTCCTACATGCTTCTAGCCGAAGGCGCAGTGGACATCGCAGCCGAACCCTCCCTGAATGTATGGGACATGGCTGCCGCAGACATCATCGTCCGTGAAGCTGGCGGTTCCTTCACCAGCCTGGCCGGCAAGACCGGGCCGTGGGGCGGCAATGCGCTGGCCACGAACACGCGACTCCATGACAGTGCCATGGCGTTTTTGGGGCATTTCCCCGAATCCGATGCGGACGACGAAGGACCGGCATCCAACGTGCACCGACTCGAAAACCGCCGCAGCCAGCGCGAAGAACCGTCCGACTGAGCGCACGCACTCCCTATTGGAGCCGAACCGCGTTACGCTCAAGGTCAATCCGAGCCAAGGAGGCCATCGTGCGGGTCAAGGACGTTTTGTCATCCAAGGGCAGCGATGCCATTTTCACTATTCGCCCCGACGCGACCGTTCAGGAACTTCTTGACCAACTTGCCGACAACAACGTCGGTGCTCTGGTGGTCAGCGAAGACGGTGAGACACTCATCGGCATCGTGTCGGAGCGCGACATCGTGCGCAAACTGCGTGTCTACGAGAACGCTCGCGACGTCAAGGTGGCAAGCATCATGACCGTCGACGTACGCACCTGCAGCTTTGAGGACTCATTCAGCGACCTGCTGACCATCATGACCGAAGACCGGATCCGTCATATCCCGGTGATCGAGGCCACTAAACTGGTCGGAGTCCTGAGCATCGGCGACGCGGTCAAATACCGTATGCAGCAACTCGAATTTGAGCGCGACCAACTCAACAACTACGTCGCTGGTGGCTAGACCACACGGCATTTCGATCCCCGACCGCGAATTGAGTTGGCGGTTTTCGCGTTCATCGGGGCCGGGCGGCCAAAGTGTCAACACCACCGACTCGCGGGTCGAACTCATCTGGGATCTGGGCGCAACAGCCGCGGTAACCGAACCGCAAAAGACATTGGCTCGTCAAACGTTGCGCAACCGGCTCGAGGGCGACACCATCACGGTTGTCGCGTCGACATACAAAAGCCAGCATCGCAATCGCGAAGATGCGAAAAGCCGTCTCGAAGCGCTTGTGGTGCGCGCCATTGTGCCGCCCAAAACGCGTCGCGCCACCAAGCCGAGCAAAGCATCAAAACAGCGGCGTATCGACGCCAAGAAGCAACGCGGCTCAACGAAAAAGCTCCGTCAGCGCCCGAACGGCGAGTGACCTGACCTAGGGTGGTGCTCGTGGAGATCTGGATCAACCCCGCATGCAGCAAGTGCCGCACCGCGACCGAGACCCTCGACGCTGCGGGCGTCGACTACACCGTACGACGTTATCTCGATGATCCACCAACGGCCGACGAACTCGCCAATGTGCTCAAGCGAATGGACCTCGAGCCCTGGCATGTTGCGCGGATGAATGAGCCCGCCGCCGCCGAACTCACCGATGTGCCCAAGGACGCCGGCCACCGCCAGCAATGGATCGAGACCATGGCGGCACACCCCATACTCATCCAACGTCCCATCATCACCGCCGATGACGGCACCACTGTCGTCGGCCGGGACGCCGAATCGTTGGCACGAGTGATCGACTAGGAATGTGGGTAATAGGACACCCACTACTCCACTCGATCAGGAGGTTTCGTGGCGCGTCTTCGTACGGTGACTTCCACCATGCCCGGCTGGCAACGCCGCAGGCAGGGCCGCGGTTTTACCTAT
>JBBSRT010000226.1:0-2334 GCA_038242765.1 Propionibacteriales bacterium | reverse complement strand
CATCGTGGAGTTGTGTAGAAAATTTGCGACCAACGAGATCCGGCCGCGCGGCCGCGAAGTCGATGAAGCCGACACGGTGTCGCCGGTCGACATCTTCAAAAGCGCAGCCAAGGTCGGCATCACCGATTTCATGTTGCCCGAAGAGTTCGGTGGCGGCGGCTACACAGACACCTTCACCCAGTGCCTTGTCCAAGAACAACTGTGCTGGGGCGATCCAGGAATAGGTAACTTCGTCTGCGCCAACGGCTTCTTTGCCGACCCCATCCTCGAGTTGGGTACACAGGAGCAAAAAGAGAAGTGGCTGCGACCACTTGCCGGTCCCGACGCCCTGTTCACCGCCCTCGCGACAACGGAGCCCGGATCGGGATCGGACTCCGCGTCGATCGTGACGCAGGCCAAAAAGGTTGATGGTGGTTATTCGCTCAGCGGTCAAAAGGCGTGGATTTCGAATGCGAAACTGGCCGATCAGTACGTCATTTTTGCCAAGACCGACCCGACACAGCGAGCCAAAGGGGTATCGGCATTCCTGTTGATGAAAGACGTCGACGGTATGACGTTCGGTGAGCCGATGAAGAAGATGGGGCAGCGGGCGATCGTGTGCCGCGAAATTTTCCTCGAAAACGTCTTCGTGCCCGATGAGGACCGCCTCGGCGACGAGGGCCAGGGCTTTTATGGGCTGATGAAAACGTTCGACGTCTCGCGGGTGGTGCTGGCCGCTGCTGCAACAGGCGCCGCGCGCGCCGCATACGAATACGCGTTGGACTATGCCCGGACACGCACCCAGTTCGGCAAACCGATCATCGAACACCAGGCAGTCGCCTTCCGGTTGGCCGATATGGCGACGCGCATCGAATCGTCGTGGTTGATGACGCTGCACGCTGCCCGTCAACTCGACGCTGGCGAAAACGTCAACGGGCTCGCGGCAATGGCCAAACTTCAGGCGTCTGAGACCGCGATGTTCTGCACATGGGCAGCCGTCCAAACCCTCGGGGGTTGGGGTTATTCGCGCGAGTATCCGGTCGAACAGTGGATGCGCGACGTGAAGCTCGAAGAGATCGAGGAAGGCACCTCGGACATCATGCGCCTGGTCATCTCTCGGAACCTGTAGACGCCCACGACATTTGGGACGTTGTTGTTCACCTATCGGTCGCAAGTCAACGACAACGTCACAAATCGTGAGGGGGTTCGCAGCGCACGGGAACCAGCGTATGAGACACCGGCTAACCGGCGATGATGACGCGGACGCCGACCTTCTCGTACGTATCGCGGGCACGAGCATCCCGCGTTGCGAGGTCGGCGTCGTGCCCGAGAGCCGCCAACGCCACGAGTGCGTCGTACACAGCACCTCCGGCGACTTCCAACTCGCTGAGAACCTGCGGGAGGCGCAGGGCAGTCTCCGATGGGAGAACGAGTGGCGGTTCGAAACGCGTTTGCAACAGTCGGGCGGCATCACGCGGTGTCATTCGCAAATCGCCAGGGAGCCTGGTGAGCACTGAGTATGTTTCGGCCATCGCATGACCGCTGAGTGTGATCGTCCGATGCGCCCACCAGCGGACAACGTCCGCATGCGCACTGTGGGTTTGAACCAGCAATGGCACCGCCACACTGGTGTCCAGCGCGAGAATGGCGATTAACGCCTGCCAGCGTCAAGGAGTCCGAAGACGGTCTCGTCATCGATGACGGTCTCGCCAGTGGCGACTAATACACCATCATCTTCGACCAACCGTGCGGTACGGCCGCTCGGGATCAGTTGGAGCCCGGACCCATAGCGCGAAATCTCCACGGTGGATCCCGGTTGCAGGCCGAGAAGTTCGCGCAGCGCCTTCGGCACCACGACTCGTCCCACAGAATCGATGACAGCCTTCATGGGAACACCATACCAACGGCTTCCCAGTTGCGCCTTCAACATTTGGGACGTTGTTGTTGACCTATCGGTCGCAAGTTAGCGACAACGTCACAAATCGTGGAGGGATTCGCCGCGCACGGGCACCAGCGGTATGGCGATTAGCGGGAAGATTGCGACGATGGCGAAGCCGAACATGTAGCCGTGTCCGGTGATGGCGGCGCCGATGAGTGGTGGCACGGCCGCGGAGGCAAGGAACTGGCCCGTGTTTTGGGTGCCCATCGCGCGGCCCGACCAGTGCGGACCACCAATCTCGGCGACCGAGGTGAAGGCCAGTCCGTTGTCGGCAACCGTCACGACCGAAGCGATCACCAGCAGGGTGACACCAAGTGCCGTGCCTTCGAGCAAACCCAGAGCGAGCATCGACGCTGCAGCCGCCACGGCGACAAGCCGCATCGGTCGCAGCCGGCTGCCAACACGGTCAGACCAGT
>JBBSRT010000225.1:0-2336 GCA_038242765.1 Propionibacteriales bacterium | reverse complement strand
TTGAAGTACGACTGGAGTGCTATTGCCTTGTCGTAGTCGGTGTCCATGTCGTCGGTCACCCGATGCGCTTCGCGCGCAATCGAGACCGGCACCTCGGCGGGAAGGCGCGTGTAGTCGACCAGCGAGCCAACCGACCTGGCGCCGGCCTTACGCATCTGTTCACGAGTCGGCGATACCTGCAGGCTTGTCACCGAATACGACTGGCCGCGGGTGTTCGCCGTTGACGACTCGAAATTGCGGCCGTCGGACTGCCAGCGCCAACGGCCCTCCAAGCCATCGACCTCCTGCGCCGGATAAGGCAACGGGAGATAACTGGCATTGAGTCCCAGAATGTTGATTTCAGTATCAATGTTGCGGTGCACGATGCCCGGTTTCAGCGCCGCACGACCTTCGAGCGCGTCGGAGTCTTCGCTGCGCATCACCGACGGGCCCGGCGCCCACGTCTTGCCGGTGAAGTCATGCAGATTGGTCACCTTGAGATAAATCGGCTGGTTAGAGTCAGTCGCGTATTCAAGGACCTTGACCTTCGAGCCTTGCCGCAGATTTTCGCCCAAGGCCAGCATCGGGTTGATTCCGTTGTCGAACGCGCCCCGGGGACCGCTTCCCCACGAGATTCCCAAATTGGTGGTGGCCGGCATCGCTGGCGGAATCACGAGGGCGGCAGACAGCGCCAGGGCCGCTATGCCCAGCGCAGGCAGCCGTGACTTGCGCACCGATGCCGCTGTTGTGATGGGCTGCTTGCCGCTTCGATGCGTACCTGCATGGAGGAGATACAGCCACGGTATGGCGATCGCGACGAAGACCCAGACGCTGGGTCGCAATCCAGCAGCGATCGTGGGCATGAGGAACACGCCGACAAAGATCAAACCTCCCGCAGCCGGGGCCTTGCGGCCGACGGTCACTAGGTCGGCCGACAGGGCAACCACGGCGGCCAGCGTGGCCATCACAAAAAGGTCGGGCTCGGTGACGGTCAGCGGCGCTTCGTCCTCGGCGAATCGGCGCAACGCCTCACCACCAAGCCGCCAGAACTCATCAAGGGTTGCCGCTGTCGGGAGCACATGCAGAAACGCCGAAGACGAGGCAAAGAACCACATCAACGCAAAGAACGCTGCCATGAATGATCCCGCCGCCACCCAGGTCGACGAGCGGCCCAAACCACGCAAAATGGCAGCCGTCACGAGCACGATGCATGCGATGGCAGCACCTACATAAAGCCAACGCCAGCCACGAAAGACCAGATCGAACGAGGTCATCGTGGCGACCGTGGCGACAATCAGGGCGCACGTCGGGCCGATTTGGGACCTTTTGAAGCCGTCAGCGCGCCACATGCGACAACCCCGCATCGATGGATTGCCAAGTGTCATACAGCTCATCGGCCGTGGTGCAACGCCGACATGACCACCGGGCTGCCTCGAGGATCCCTACGGCGACGTCAGTGGTGTGGGAATCGACGAAAGCGAGCGACTGCAGGCCTGTATCGGCGAGTTCAGCCCACCGGTGGGCCGCCTGTTCGTCGGGCCGACCCAGCACCGCGATGAGTAAACGCGGCGGTCGGTTCGCAAGTTCATCGATCAAGGCAGGGTCGGCGCCGCTTCGGTAGGCCGGCTTGATGCGCGCCAGGTCCACGAGAATGTCCTCGAGCGATCGCGATTCGCCGGCAAGCACCGGCCCGCCTCGAGGCGCCTCGCCGACTGTGAAGAGATTCAACTCGTAACCCGTGTCAGTGATGGACGCGCACATGGAGGCGGTTTGGATCACGGCCCACTCGAATGCGGGCAACTTTTCGCTCTCGACACCGATTGTGGTGCGCCTGCCGCCATACGATGCCGCATCCGCATTGAGCACCACCGTGACATTTGGGTCGTCGGCGTGCTCGACCTGACGAACCATCAGTTCGCCACGTCGTGCGGTCGCCTTCCAATGGAGATGCCGCATCTCATCGCCTGGTACATACAGGCGGGCAACGAGGTCGTCCACACCTGGACCGGCCCGATGTTGCGCAGCACGCTCAAGGCCCTTTGCTCCAGCCAAGGATGCCGCGAGGGGCGGCAACGCGATCATCTTGGGTAGCACGAGCACTTCGGTTGGGTCGCCGCACCAATGCTGACGTTCGATCAGAGAGAAGGGGTCCGGCATCGTGATCGCCAGCGGACCGATGCGGTGGACCCCGCGAACAGTCACCCGGCCGTGATAATCGTATGTCGCGGCCTGCCTCGCTCCCATCGCCGACATTTCTCCGCGTGCCCGCCCGACGAACTCAGCGGGCAGCTGATCGGACCATGTCGATTCCATGCTGGGCACCGATGACCGATTGCGGAGAATCATCGTGACGGTCA
>JBBSRT010000224.1:0-2345 GCA_038242765.1 Propionibacteriales bacterium | reverse complement strand
TGCAGCAGGCATTGCGCCGCTTCGGATGGCCACCCGACCGCGAGATCTGGCATCACAGCAAGCAGCCGCAAGTGTCGGGCAGGGGCTCCTTATGGCTGGTTACACCTCACGGTTCGCCAATCACGGCTACGTCGTCGGGCAGGTGTTGCTGACCGCCGATGACGTGACCCGACGCAGCCACTATCGCAACGCCTATCAAACGTTGGCACGCCTGCTTGATCTTGGCGTCACGCCTATCGTCAACGAAAACGACACGGTCGCGACGTCGGAGATCCGCTTCGGCGACAACGACCGCCTTGCCGCCCTCGTCGCGCATCTGGTGCATGCGGACCTGCTGGTTTTGCTTTCCGATGTCGACGGCCTTTATAACGGGGACCCCCATCGCGCCAACGCGTTGCTGATCAATGATGTCCGTGGCCCCGAGGACCTTGCCGGGATAAACATCGCCCGCCCTAGCCGCTCGGCGATCGGCACCGGCGGCATGGTGACCAAGGTCGAAGCGGCCCGGATCGCTACGATCGCGGGAATACCGGTCGTGCTCACCTCGGCAGACCATGCCGAAGAAGCGCTTCGAGCGCAACCGGTGGGTACTCGCTTTCATGTCACTGGACGTCGACGGCCTTCACGGCTGTTGTGGCTGGCACACGCCACCGACCCTCGCGGCACCATCACTCTCGATGAGGGGGCCGTACGGGCTGTCCGAGGACGAAAAGCCTCGCTGCTGCCGGCGGGAATCACCGACGTGAGCGGTTCTTTCGCAGCCGGTGACCCCGTCGATCTGGTCGACACCGCGGGCAACGTCGTGGCACGGGGGCTGGTCAATTACGACAGCGCCGATATTCCTGCGATGATGGGACGTTCGACTCACGAATTGGCTGCTGAACTCGGCGCCGAATATGAACGCGAAGTCATCCATCGCGACGATCTGGTGTTCATCGGGTCGACTATCGTTGAGGTATGACCGAACCCGTACGCGCCGCTGCCTTGCGAGCCCGCACCGCCGCCGCGACGCTGGCCATGACGAACCGTGCGGACAAGGACACGACGCTACACGCGATGGCCGATGCGCTGATTGCCCGAAGCGATGAGTTGTGCGAAGCAAACGACGCCGATGTGCTAGCCGCAGCCACGGCAGGCACCCCAGAGCACGTCATTGACCGGTTGCGCCTCGACGAATCCCGCATAGGCGCGATGGCCGATGGAGTTCGTGACATTGCTTCGCTGGCCGACCCCATCGGTGAAGTTGTACGCGGGTCAACCCTGCCCAACGGACTCGAACTCCGTCAGATTCGGGTGCCCATGGGGGTCATTGGCATCATTTATGAAGCCCGCCCTAATGTCACTACCGACGCCGCAGCCATTTGTCTCAAAGCTGGCAGCGCCGTCCTGTTGCGCGGTTCATCCTCGGCAGCGTGGTCCAACGCGGCGATCATCACGGTGTTGCGAGATGCACTGGTTGCGTCGGGTTTGCCCGCTGATGCCATCCAACTCATCCCCGCCGACAACCGGGAAACCGCACGCCAACTGATGCAAGCGCGCGGACTCGTCGACCTCGTCATACCGCGCGGCGGAGCCGGCCTGATCAAGAGCGTCGTCGAAGAATCCACCGTCCCAGTCATCGAAACGGGGTCAGGTAACTGTCACGTCTATGTCGACGCCAATGCCGATCTCGACATGGCGCTCGACATCGTGGTCAACTCAAAAACCGATCGACCCAGTGTGTGTAACGCTGCCGAATCGTTGCTTGTGCACAAGGCGGTAGCCGCCGAATTCGTGCCTCGCGTCATCACCGCGTTGCGAGACCACGGCGTCACGATTCACGGTGATCGGGCATTCCAGTCCGCAGCTAAGACGGTGCTTCCGGCCACCGGTGAAGATTATGCCACCGAATACCTCTCCCTTGACATGTCAGCGCGCGTCGTCGACTCCCTCGACGAGGCCGTTGACCATATCCGGGCCTATTCAACCGGTCATACCGAGGCGATCGTTTCGGAGTCAATGGATGCCGTACGAAGGTTTTCGCTCGGCGTCGACTCGGCAGCGGTCATGGTCAACGCCTCCACCCGTTTCACCGACGGCGGCGAATTCGGATTCGGTGCCGAGATCGGTATCTCTACCCAAAAATTGCATGCACGCGGGCCGATGGGTTTGACCGAGATGACAACCACGACCTACATCGTCACGGGTTCGGGACAGACTCGTTGACCGTCGTGGCCACTCCACGGAGGGCTCGAGGGCACAGTCACGGTAGATTAGCCTCATGTCCATGATTAACGCGGTGGCCGAGGCCGCCGAACATACAGCGCCGGCCGTCCCCCCCTGGCTAGTCGGCGCCGGCACGCTGG
>JBBSRT010000223.1:0-2396 GCA_038242765.1 Propionibacteriales bacterium | reverse complement strand
CCCGCGCCTTGAGGCACCGGCAGCCGACGCGGTGACCGATGTCGGCGGCGCTGCTGTCATACCGGGGTTTGTGGATTCGCACAGCCACCTGGTGTTTGCCGGCGACCGGTCCGCCGAGTTCGAGGCGCGGATGACCGGAGAGCCGTATGCGGCCGGCGGCATCCGTACGAGTGTTGCCGCCACACGAGCTGCCAGCGACGAACAGCTCGCGGCCAACGTCGCCCACCATGTGAGAGAAATGCTTAACCAAGGCACCACGACGGTCGAGATCAAGAGCGGTTATGGCCTGAGTGTCCTCGATGAGGCGCGGTCGTTGACGATTGCCGAGCAGTTCACGCCCGAGACGACCTTTTTGGGCGCCCATGTCGTGCCCGCGGGTATGGAGGTTGACGACTACGTCGACCTCGTCACCGGACCGATGCTCGAGGCGTGCGCCCCGCATGCGAGATGGATCGATGTGTTTTGCGAAGCCGGCGCTTTCGGAGCCGACGAAGCACGCACGATCTTGAACGCCGGCATGGGAGCGGGCCTGTTGCCGCGACTGCACGCCAACCAGCTCGGCCATGGCCCCGGGGTCCAAGTCGCCTGCGAGATCGGTGCTGCTGCGGCCGACCATTGCACCTATCTCACCGATCGTGATGTTGAGTCCTTGGCGTCGGCGGGCGTGGTCGCGGGGCTGCTTCCCGGAGTTGAGTTCTCGACCCGGTCGCCCTACCCTGATGCGCGCCGCCTGCTTGATGCCGGCGTCACCGTGTCGCTGGCCTCGGACTGCAATCCGGGCAGTTCCTACACGTCGTCGATGGCATTCTGTATGGCGGTCGCGGTGCGAGACATGGGGATGAGCCCGCTCGAAGCACTCTGGTCAGCGACGCTCGGCGGCGCGGCATCGTTGCGCCGCGACGACGTAGGACGGCTCACGCTGGGGGCGCGGGCTGACTTCATTGTCCTCGATGCGCCGTCCTATGTGCACCTGTCATACCGGCCGGGTGTGCCGCTCGTGCTGCAGACTTGGAAAGAGGGCCGGCAGGTCGCCTGAGCCTTCGTGGTCTTCTCGCCCGTGTTTGCTCCATTACCGCCGGCTGAGCTTGCCGGTGAGGGCGGCGATGGGGCGCAGGAAGAGCGGCTGGGCGGCAACCCAGATCACAATGATGACCACGAGTGAGGTCGCGAAGATCGCGAATCCGGTCCAACTCGTGTCATCGCGCATCGCATACATGTGGTTGAGATTATTGCGAGCGCCGGTGGCAAGGACCAGGGTGACGTGCACGATGATGAAGACCACGAAGTAGAGCATGACAGGATAATGGATCGCTCTGGCGACCTCAATCGGATAGACCTTGCTGAGCCTCTTGGCGTTCACCGGCCACGCTCCAGACATGCGTATGCCGGTGGCTATTGCCAGGGGTGCGGCGATGAAGACCGTGGTGAAATAGGCCAGCAGTTGGAGACTGTTGTAGTTGAGCCAGCCATTCTCGTTGGGCCAGTTCAGCGACGCGTATTGGATCGCCGTGGATAAGGCATTGCCGAACACATCCCAGCTGGTCGGGACCAGACGTGTCCACTGTCCGGTGACGAAGATCAACACGTAGAAGCCGATGCCGTTCACAACCCACAGGGCGCCGAGCGTGAGGTGGAACCACAGATCAAGGCTGATCTTGCGGGGCGGATTCTTAGTCTTGATCGCGCCCTTGTTGTTGCGCGTCCAGTAGGCGCCGGGGCGTTGGTTCGTACGGACGTTCCAGCCCGATCGGATCAGCAGCACGATGATGAGCGTGTTCAAGAAGTGCTGCCAGCCCAGCCATGCTGGGAATCCGACCGGTGCGTCCGCCGGTAGCTGCGACTCACCGGGGTATTGCTCCATGAATGACTGCACGCCCGCAAGCTGGCGCATCCACTGTGCGATGAGCACGACGGACAGCAGGACTATGAGTGCGACAGGAATGATCCAGACAAGTTTGAACCAGCGGTTCGCCGTGATCGTGGTCTTCTTTGGCGCGGTGGATTTCATGGCGAGGTGCCTCTTCACAGTTGGGCGGGCGCAAGCCGGTTGCGTGCCGACAGGCCGAATAGATCACATTTGGATGACGATTTTGCCGCCGTCATGCCCGTCCTCGACCGCAGCAATCGCCTCGCCTGCACGCACCAGCGGATAGGTGGCAAGGACGTGGGGATCGACGAGTTTGTATTTGATGACGTCGGTGATCTTCTCCGCCGACGCTTTGGTTCGCTTGACCGGACTGCCACCGAGTTCAGTCGCGGTGGCCGGATCTGCGGTGGAAATGATTTTACCCGGGTCGCTGACCAGGCCGGCCGCCGCGCGTAGCATCTCACCGCCGACGAGATCAAGGACGAGGTCCACTCCCGTGGGTGTGATCGCGCGGACCCGGTCGGCCATG
>JBBSRT010000222.1:0-2422 GCA_038242765.1 Propionibacteriales bacterium | reverse complement strand
TGGACAGCGGTCAACGGGTGTGTGGCGTGCGCGCGGCGGATCGTCTCGGGTGCGGCCTCGGAGACCCCGAGATAACGGACCTTGCCCTCGGTGACGAATTCGCCCATCGCACCGATCGTTTCCTCGATCGGGGTGTTGGGGTCGACCCGGTGCAGGTAGTAGAGGTCGATTACATCGGTCTCGAGGTGCTTAAGTGACCGCTCGAGCGCTTTGCGCGCGTATGCCGGGCTGCCGTTGACCGGTCCGCGGTGACCGTCATCGCCGAGTTCGCCGCCGAACTTGGTGGCAATCGCGAACTTGTCGCGCCGGTGTCCGATTGCGCTGGCAATGAGCTGCTCGTTGATGAATGGCCCATATATCTCAGCTGTATCGATCAAGGTGATGCCGAGGTCGAGAGCGCGGTTGAGCGTCACCGCTGATTCCTCATCATCGCGGCCGCCGTAGAAGGCGCTCATCCCCATCGCCCCGAGACCCTCGACCGAAGCGGTCAATCCCTGACTTCCCCACGTGGCGTTTTTCATACCTCCACCATGCACCCCGGCGGCAAGTCGTGCAGTTGTCCACAGGTGTATCGACGAGGCATTTTCGGAAGTTCCGACCAGCGTCTAGCGTCGGGAAAAGTGGTGTAACAAGCGACGGGTGCGGCTCCGAACCGGCGGGTCACCGCCGAAGCTTCTTAAAGTGTTTAGTGTTTTAACACTCGTCTGTTTAGCGATTAAACATAGACTATGAGGGCACGTCAAGTTAACCGGAAGATCGAGAAGATGGGCGGCATTTACCGGCGACATTCCCATCGGGACGCTCCACAAGATCCAAAGAGACCTCAGCCCAGCACTCCGAAGGAGGTGGCTCACATGACCTACAAAGTAGTCATCACCCGAGAAGATGGCGCCTGGCTCGCCGATGTCCCCGACGTGCCAGGAGCCCACACGTACGCCCGAACCATCACCAGGCTGCTCGCCAACGTCCACGAAGTCATCGTTTTGATGGACGACCTCCCCGATGACGCCGCAGTCGAAACAAACGTCGAGTACCAAGTCGACGACCTCATCGACACAGCACAGCGTCTCGGTGAAGAACGCGCGGCACTGGCCGGCCGAGAAGCCGCCCTCAAACACGAAACACTCGCCGCGATACGGCTCCTCACTGACAACGGCTACGCTGTCCGCGACGCCGCTGAGCTCCTCAGGATTACCCCAGGACGCGTCTCGCAAATTGCCCAGACGAAGGACCGCGAAACCGAGAGTGTCTGACCAACAAGGCAAAAAACGGAGGCCGGGCGGCGCGAGGTTGTCCTATCGACCGGATGGGCTAGGCAGCGGCGCGAAGCCCGCAGAAGCAGCTGCACCGAGAAGATCGATGTCGGACGCGGCGAAGATCCGGCACTCCGGGTCGAGTGATCGTATTGTGATGGCGCTGGCCAACTGAACGCCGTCGTAGGTACGAAGGCGATGGCGACCGATTAGTTCGGCTGCCAGATCGAGGGGTGCGCGACAGGCTCCGAGGTCGAGTTCTCCAATGCGGTTCTTCCGCCAGAATGCGGTCCGCATGTGGGCAACGAGATCGGACAGGGGGGTGCCCTGACCAGCGCGACGAGCGGCTGCTTCAACGTCGGCATCGTTGGGTCGCAGGCGTGGCCGATAGTTGGAGTCGGCAAGAACGCCGGCCGCACGCAAACGTTGGCGCAGTCTCTCGGCTTCACCGCCTTGCTCGTCCTCGGACGTCGCAACGTGCAGGCGAGTCACGCCACCACCGCCAGCGTGAACGGCAACACCGCCGATACGCCATGGCGGCGCAGCATCCGGCCGGCGACGGTGAGGGTCCATTTGCTGTCGGCGAGGTCGTCGACCAGCAGGATCGGTTGGCCGTCGAACGGGCGCAGTGCCTCGTCGAGTTCTGGTGACACGGCGACCGTGTCCCACACGTTGGCGAGGCGGTAGGCGCTGTTGCCGCCCGGCTCACCCAGCGGTCCGTCGCCGACATAGGAGAGCGACCCAAGATAGGGGAGCCGGCCGCGTTCGCCAAGATGGGCGGCCACCGATTCGATGAGCAGCGGATGCTTGCGCGACGGCATGCTCACAATCGCGACCGGCCTGTCGGCCCAGCCCCAATCGGCAAGCACCCGGATGCAGGCTTCAAGCATGCTGGAATTGGCTGGCGCGTCGGGCTGCGTGAAAAGTTCGCGCAACGAACCGCCCCAGCCCAGGTCGGTCAACCGGGCCAACGCGCGACCGGGTTCAAGGCGTTCGTCGACAGCAATCTTGCCTTTGATCGGCTTGCCGCCGGCGGTGACTCCGCGCCGATCGGCGCCGGTGGGCCACTGGGCACGGGGCGCGATCTCGACGCCGACCCGGTCGAGTGCTCTCATCGCCTCCGATGCGGCTTCGGTGTCGACGGTCGCCGCGTATGAGGCGGACGTGCA
>JBBSRT010000221.1:0-2458 GCA_038242765.1 Propionibacteriales bacterium | reverse complement strand
CGACGATGTCGACGTCGGTGCCGCACATACCGAGCAACTTGCCTTCGACGAGGATCGAACCTTCATCGGTCGGCGGTTCGTCGACGTCGTCGACACGCACTCCATCAGGTTCGCCGGGCACAACGGTGATGGCCTTCATTTCTGACTCCTCGCAACGGTCTTGGTGGCCTCGTACCCCATTCGCGACGAATTGAACCAGCGAATCTGCTAGGCGCTTATCGCTGTCACGTCACCGGCAACGCGGATGCCGACGACCTCGCCCGGCTGGGGTGCACGCTGTCCTGCAATGCGTGCGGTGATGGCGAGCGTGCCGTCGATGATGAGCCGCACGGCTGCGTCATGTCCGTAATAGCTGACTTCGGTGACAGTCGCGGTGACTCCGTCGCCAGCGACACGCAGGCTGAGCTGCTCGGGCCGTATGACGACCTGCGCGCGACCGGCCGGTGTTGTGGAGCCGTCGGCAGCGATGACGCTCAGCGGACCCAGCGGCGATTCGGCCCCTCCGGCGACATCGACGAAGACATCCAAAAAGGTGCCGGCACCCACGAATTGCGCCACCCCGGCATCGACGGGCGTGACGTAGACGTCATGCGGCGAGGCGACCTGGATGAGCCGGCCGGCCCGCATCACCGCAACCTGATCGGCCAGGGAGAGCGCTTCACTCTGATCGTGGGTGACCAGAATGGCGGTGGCTTTGGTTTCGTGCAGCGCCCGGGCCACCGCTCGGCCCGTGTCCTCGCGCAGCCCCGCATCCAGCGACGCAAACGGTTCGTCGAGCAGCACGATCGACGGCGCCGGCGCAAGCGCCCGGGCAAGCGCGATGCGCTGTTGTTGCCCGCCGGAGAGCTCATGGGGTTTTCGTGACCGCATCGAGGCGGGCAAGCCGACGAGCTCCAGCAGTTGGTCGACCGTATGGCGTTCACGACGGCTGGCACGCGGTAATCCGAAGCCAATGTTGGCGGCAACATCCAGGTGCGGAAACAGTGCACCTTCTTGCGGCACGTAGCCGACCCGACGGTGTTGTGGAGCAACACTGTGCGCGGCATCGAACACCACCCGATCATCGAAAGAGATGCTGCCTTGATCGGGGTCGAGAAAACCGGCGATGAGACGCAAAATCGTGGTCTTGCCGCAGCCCGACGGCCCGAGTATCGCCGTCAGGGAGGTTGAAGCGATGTCGAGATCGATGCCGTGCAGCACCTGGGTGCCACCGAAGCTCTTGGTGACACCACTGAGCTGGAGGTGTGTCATGGCCGGAGGTGGATCATGGGACGTCGGACCTTTCGACATGCCGGGTAAGCAGATAGGTGGCGGGCAGTGAGATCAGCACCATCAGCGCGGCATAGGGTGCCGCGGCGCCGTAGGCGATGCTGCTGGAGTTGCTCCAGAACTCGGTGGCCAGCGTACGGGTGCCGATCGGGGCAAGCAACAAGGTGGCGGTCAACTCGTTGACGATCGCCAGAAACACCAGCGCGGCGCTTACCCCGAGGCCGGGTGCAATGGGAGGGACGGTCACCCGCCAAAAGGTGCGAGCCGGACCGTCGCCAAGGGCATGGGCGACGTCATCGAGCACCGGCGGCGCAAGCATCATTGCGGCCTTGACACTGATCATCGCGCGCGGCAGCGAAACGATCGCATAGGCTCCGAGCAGCAGCCATACCGTCTGATAAACCGCCGGTACGAATCGCAACGACACCGTGACTAGAGCCAGCGCGACCACGATGCCGGGCAACGCATTGCCAAAATAGGTGCTGCGTTCGAGGCCGGTTGTGACCGGTGAGCGGTGGCGGACGGCGAGCCATGCGACCGGCAAGGCGATGAGCGTGGTGCCGATTGCTGCTGCCGAGGCCAGACCCACCGACGTGGCGCCCGTTGCCAACAGGTCACCGACCGGGAAAGCAGTCGATGAGCCGAGGACGAGCCAACGGATGAGGCTCCCCATCGGGATTCCAAGCGCGAGTACGACAAGCGCGATCATTGCCAATAGTGCAGGTGTGGTCAGCCCGCCGAGTTTGCGGCGCACGGCCGTACGGCGGGAGCCGCTGCCGATGCGGGCATAACGGTGGTGGCCGCGCAACCGGAGTTCGGTGATGAGCAGCAACAGGCAGCAAAGCACCAGGACGCTGGCCAGCATGTTGGCTGCCGGTCCGCTGAAAGTGGAGCGGTACTGGTCGTAGATGGCCGTGGTAAAGGTAGGAAAGCGGAGCATCTGCAGCGCGCCGAACTCGGCCAGCAGGTGCAACCCGACTAGCAGGCCACCGCCCAGGATCGCCGGCCGCAGTTGGGGCAGAACGACCTGTGTAAAGGTGCGCCACGGGCCATAACCCAGCGAGTGGGCGACCTCTTCCAAGGCCGGGTCGAGCCCACGCAACGAGACGGTCACCGGCAGATAGACCAGCGGGTAATAAGACATCGTGACGATCAGGGTCGCGCCGGCATAACTTTCGACCGCTGAAGT
>JBBSRT010000220.1:0-2525 GCA_038242765.1 Propionibacteriales bacterium | reverse complement strand
TCCGAACCGCAGATCGAGCTGGCCGAGCGGCTGATCGAGTTGATCGGTCACGACGGCCGGGTGTTTTTCACCAACTCGGGTACCGAGGCCAATGAAGCGGCGTTTAAAGCCACCCGTCGCACCGGCCGGACCAAGATTGTGGCGGCCGAGGGCTGCTTCCACGGCCGAACGATGGGCGCGCTTTCGCTCACCTCGAAGGCGGTCTACCGCGAGCCGTTCGAACCACTCGTCGGCGATGTGACCTTCATTCCGTATGGCGATGTCGCCGCACTCGAAGCCGCAGTTGACGACACCGTCGCAGCGGTCCTCCTTGAGCCGATCCAGGGCGAGGCCGGGGTGGTGGACCCACCTCATGGTTACCTCAAGGCTGCCCGCGACATCACCGCCAAAAATGGCGCATTGCTGTGGCTGGATGAGATCCAAACCGGTATCGGTCGCACGGGAGCGTGGTTCGCCCACACTGCCGACGGCATCGTGCCAGATTTGGTCACGGTCGCCAAAGGTCTTGGTGGCGGCATTCCAATTGGCGCCTGCATCGCGCTGGGTGAAGCTGGCCAATTGCTTCAGCCCGGCAACCACGGGACGACATTCGGTGGCAATCCGGTCGCGACTGCGGCCGCGCTCGCGGTGCTTCGGACGATCGAGAATGAAAAGCTGCTGGACAACGTCCTGCGCGTCGGCGAGCAGTTCCGCTCGGCGCTGTCGGCCCATCCGCGGGTGCTCGAAACCACCGGCCGTGGACTCTTGATCGGCGTTGTGTTGGATGGCGACTTTGCCGCGGCACTCCAGCAATCCGCCCTTGATGCGGGCCTGATCATCAACAATCCGACGCCAAATCGTCTTCGGCTGGCGCCCCCGTTGAACCTCTCGAGCGATGAGGCAGACAGCGCGATCAAAACCCTGCTGGCGCTCCTGAATGAGCTACCGGCGCCAGGCAGCAGCACATGAGACATTTTCTTCGCGACGATGACATCACACCCGCTGAGCAAGCTGAAATCCTCGTGCTTGCAGCCGAACTTAAAGCCGATCCCTATCGGGAGAAGCCGCTCGTTGGCCCACAGTCGATTGCGGTGATCTTTGACAAGGCCTCGACTCGTACTCGGGTCTCGTTCAGCGTCGGCATTGCTGATCTCGGCGGTCACGCAGTTGTGCTCGATACGGTCACGACGCAGGCCGGACGTGGCGAGATCGTCTCCGACACGGCCAAGGTCCTAGGCGGTATGAGCAGTGCGATTGTTTGGCGCACCTATGCTCAGTCCGGCCTCGAGGAGATGGCGGCCAACGCGGGGGTTCCGGTCATCAATGCGCTCAGTGATGACTTCCATCCGTGCCAGATCCTTGCCGATTGGCAGACCATCATCGAATGCAAGGGCGCCCTCGCCGGCCTCACAGTCGCCTTCCTCGGTGACGGCGCCAACAACATGGCGCACTCCTATCTTGTGGGTGGCGCGATGGCCGGAATGCACGTACGCATTGGCGCGCCAGCCACACATTCGCCGAATCGGGAGTTCTTGGCCGACGCCGAGCGCATCGCCGCCGAGACGGGGGGATCGGTGCTCGTCACCGATGATCCAGATGTTGCTCTTGCTGGCGCCGATGTGGTTGTTACCGACACCTGGGTGTCGATGGGGCAGGAGTCCGAAAAGACTGAACGGCTCGCATTGTTCGGCGACTATTCGATCACCGCTGCGGCGTTGACCAAAGCCGCACCTGATGCGATCGTGCTGCATTGCCTGCCGGCCTATCGTGGCTTCGAGATCGCTGCCGAGGTGATCGACGGTCCGCAGAGCGCCGTATGGGATGAGGCGGAGAACCGTCTCCATGCCCAGAAGGCACTCATGGTGTGGCTGCTGAGGCACGCTGACAAGGCCGTGGCGTGAATATTCCTGACACCAAGACCGCCCGGCAACAACTGATAGTCGAGCTACTCGGCCGCAACGCCGTACGTTCACAGGGCGAGCTGGCCGAATTGCTCGAACAGCAGGGCGTCATGGCAACGCCATCGACACTGTCACGGGATCTAGTCGAACTCGACGCGATCCGCGTACGTCACGGTGAGGACGGACTCGTGTATGCCGTCCCCGGTGAAGGTGGTGACCGCAGACCGCGCCCGGCCGCCGACAGTGCGGCCGCGCAGACCCGGTTGACACGACTTGCCCGCGAGCTCCTAGTGACTGCCGAAGCGTCGGCCAATCTGGTCATCCTTCGCACCCCGCCGGGAGCCGCCCAATACTTCGCCTCCGCTGTCGACCACACCGCGAGTGCGGACATACTTGGAACGATCGCTGGCGATGACACCGTGCTGCTCATCTGCCGTGATCCGCAGGGTGGCAAGGCTGTGGTCGACCGACTGACTCAGCTCACCGCGGCGACGCCGAAGGAGACATCGTGACCGATTCGAACGAGAAGACTCGATTGTGGGGCGGCCGGTTTGCCTCCGGGCCCTCGCCCGAACTCGTTGAACTGTCGCGCTCGACTCAGTTCGACTGGCGGCTCGCGCCATATGACCTCGCCGGCTCGCGCGC
>JBBSRT010000219.1:0-2548 GCA_038242765.1 Propionibacteriales bacterium | reverse complement strand
CGATCTCAACGCGGCACTCCGAAGTCTTGATGCGGCCGTTGCCGCCGGCGCCGAAATCGTTGACGTCGGCGGTGTCAAAGCCGGCCACGGCCCCCCTGTCGATGTGGCCGAAGAACTGAGCCGTACGACCGACTTCGTAACCGAGGCGCGTGCACGACACCCCGACCTCGTTATCAGCATCGACACGTGGCGCAGCGAGGTCGCCGACACCCTGTGCGGCCTGGGCGCCGACCTGATCAACGACACATGGTCGGGCCACGACCCCGAACTTATGGCCGTCGCCGCCCAACACGGAGCCGGCCTCGTATGCAGCCACACCGGCGGTCTCGATCCGCGCACCGACCCGCACCGCGCCGCCTACGACGACGTGGTCGCCGACGTCATCGCCACGACCACCGAGCTCGCCGAACGTGCCGTCAATGCCGGTGTGCGCCGCGAGGCCATCATGATCGATCCGACCCACGATTTTGGCAAAAACACCTATCACAGCCTCGAACTCACCCGCCGCCTCGACGAACTTGTTGCCACCGGCTGGCCGGTGCTCGTCGCGCTTTCCAACAAGGACTTCATCGGAGAGACCCTCGACCTCGGTAAGGACGACCGCCTGCCCGGCACACTGGCCGCTACCGCGGTGTCGGCGCAACTGGGGGCACGGGTCTTCCGGGCACACAATGTCGCCGAGACGCGGCAAACGCTCGACATGGTCGCCTCGATCCTCGGATACCGCCAGCCAACGGCTGCGCGCCGCGGCCTGGCCTAACCTTCCTTGGCCCGCTGTTCGAAATAGGACACCGCTTCTTCGACGCTGTCAGTCACGTGAAGCATGTCGGGGTCGGTCTCCTTGATGTTGCCAGCCTCGACCATCGAACTGCGCAGCCAGTCGATGAGGCCACCCCAATAATCGGTGCCCACGAGAACGATCGGGAACGACGTGATCTTTTGGGTCTGCACGAGTGTCATGGCTTCGAAAAGTTCGTCCATCGTGCCGAAACCGCCGGGCAGCACGACGAAACCTTGCGAATATTTGACGAACATTGTCTTGCGGACAAAGAAATATCGGAAGTTGATGCCGATGTCGACCCAGTCGTTCATTCCCTGCTCGAACGGCAACTCGATACCCAGACCGACCGAGACACCGCCGGCTTCGCTTGCACCCCGGTTTGCCGCCTCCATCACGCCCGGGCCGCCGCCGGTGATCACCGCATATCCGCGGGCCACCAGCGCGCCCGCAATCTCGGTTGCCACCTCGTAGACCGGATTGTCAGGTTGTATCCGGGCGGAGCCGAAAATGCTGACAGCGTGTCCTAATTCGGAAAGCGTGCCGAAGCCCTCGACAAATTCGGATTGAATGCGCAAGACGCGCCACGGATCGGTATGGACCCAATCGCTGGGACCACGGTGGTCGAGGAGCCGCTGGTCTGTGGTCTCCTTGGGCACCTGTGAGCGCCGCAGCCGCACCGGGCCCTTGTGCTGTTCGGGAGTTTTTGACATGTTCGCAGGCTATCCGAAAGCGCTGAACAGCAACGGCGGACCGTCAACGTGCCATGCGATCGCTCAGCTCGTCAACCAGGCGTGGAGTCGCGCCTCAACGTGGTGGAGATCGCCAACGGGCACATGCTCGTCGGCCTTGTGCGCAAAGATCGGGTCGCCGGGCCCATAGTTGACTGCCGGGATGCCCAGCGCGGTGAACTGCGCCACGTCGGTCCAGCCAAACTTCGGGCGCACCTCGCCGCCAACTTCCTCGACGAAGGCCGCCGCAGCGGGCCGGTCGAGGCCGGGCATTGCCCCCGGAGCCGAATCGGTGACCGTCACCGTCACCTCGAAGCCGGCGAAAACCTCACGTACGTGGTCGAGCGCTTGAATCTCACTGCGATCTGGCGCAAACCGGAAATTGACAGTCACGCACGCCTCATCGGGTATGACGTTGCCGGCCACTCCGCCCCGAATGTCGACGGCATTGAGCCCCTCACGGAAGGTGAGGCCATCGATGCCGACCTGCCGCGGTTCATAGTCGAGCAGCCGTTGCAATACCGGCGCAATCGCGTGAATCGCGTTATCGCCCATCCATGAACGAGCCGAGTGCGCTCGCTCACCGCGAGTCGTGATGTCGACACGGAGGGTGCCTTGACAGCCTGCTTCAACAGCTGCGTTGGATGGCTCCATCAAGATGGCGAAGTCAGCATGCAGAAGTTCGGGCCGGTTACGCGCAAGGCGGCCCAATCCGTTGAACTGTGCGGCGATCTCCTCGGCCTCATAAAACACGTAGGTGATGTCGCGGTTCGGTCTGCTGAGGTCTGCGGCCAGCCGCAACGCAACGGCCACACCGCCCTTCATGTCGCACGAGCCCAACCCATACAGGAGCCCGCCCTGAAAGTAGGACGGCAGATTATCGTTGGCCGGAACGGTGTCGAGGTGACCGGCGATGACGACACGCTCGGCGCAGCCCAGATCGGTGCGTGCCACGATCGTATGGCCGTCTCGCAGCACGCTGAGGTGTCGCAGACCCTTCAACGCGTCTTCGACAGCATCGGCGATGACGGCTTCGTTT
>JBBSRT010000218.1:0-2560 GCA_038242765.1 Propionibacteriales bacterium | reverse complement strand
CGGGCTCTGCGCCGGTGCTGAGGGTTTGGCCGCGATCTGCGGTCTGCAACGCATTGAGCATTTCGTCGGCCCACGCGATCTGGCCCTCCTCATAGCGGATGCCGCCGCGGAGCACGAGCCACGCGCCGAGGTCGTCGGCGCTGATGTCGTCGCCAAAGTTGTGTGTCGCGCTGTCGAGATAGAAGTCGAGTTGGCGTTGGTGCTCGTTGCGATGCCGGCCAATGTCAGCAATGACGGCATCGCGATCGCCGAACCTCATGCCGCGGATCTTCACGGCGAGATCACTGCGCAGTTTTTCGACCGGCGTCGGCCGGCTCGACCAATCGCGCAGCTCGCCGCGCCCCGTTGCGGTGATCTCATAGACACGTTTGTCGGGCCGCCCTTCCTGGGCGACGGCCTCGGCGCACACGAGCGCGCGTTGCTCCATACGGGCCAAAATCTTGTAGATCTGCTGGTGGCTTGCGCTCCAGAAGTGTCCGATCGATTTGTCGAACCGGCGGGCCAGGTCATAACCCGATGCCGACCGCTCGGCAAGCGACACCAGGATCGCGTGCTCAAGAGACATGCCGGACATCATGCTATGAAACTAGTTGCATAGGCAAACCAGCGTTGCAGAAGGTGGAACCGAACCGAAGCGGCGCTCAGCCATCGAGCCATCGCAGGATCTCCTCGGCATCAGCACCGATGCCCGGCGGTGCTTTGCGATAGCTGACTTTCGAACCCGAGAGTCGAATGGGACTGGCAACTTGAGCAACACCACCGCAGTCGACCACCGGGTCGAGCCCGAGCGATGCCGCCAGGTCGATGCCTTGACCGACGTCATTGATGGGGCCGCACGGGACGCCGGCGCGGGACAACCGCTCAAACCAAACATCGGCCGGCTGCCCGAGAAAGATCGGGCCAAGGATGGCCGCAAGTTCATCACGGTTTTCCACCCGCCGGCCGTTGCTGCTGAACCGATCGTCCGAGGGAAGTTGACCGAGGTCTAAGCAAGTGCACAGCAGGTCGAAAAGCCGATCATTTCCGGCAGCAACGACGAGCGGGCGGTCGGCGGTGTCGAATGGTTCGTAGGGGGCAATGCTGGGATGTTTGATGCCCATACCGTGGCTGAGGTCGCCGGTCATCACATAGGCTCCGCCGAAGTTGACCAGACCCGAAAGCATCGACGACAGAAGATTGACCTCCACGTGTTGTCCGCGCCCGGTCGAACCGCGAGCGTGCAGCGCCGACAGTATCGCGATGACTGCGTGCAGCCCGGTCAACACATCGGCAGTTGCTATTCCTGTCTTGGTGACGGTGTCCTCGTCAGGGCCGGTTAAACTCATCAAGCCCGAGACCGCTTGAACGACGAGATCGTAACCGGGTATGCCTGCCCCTCCCGCGCTGCCGAACCCGGTGATCGAGCAATACACTAGCCGCGGATTCGCCTGGCTGACGACGTCATAGCCCAATCCAAGGCGGTCCAGGCTGCCGGTGCGGAAGTTCTCCATGAGTACGTCAGCCCGCTCGATCAGCCGCAGCGCCCGAGAATGATCTTCTGGGTCGGCCAGGTTCAGGGCGATGCTGTGTTTGTTTCGGTTGACCGAAAGGTAATAAGTGCTCGTCCCATCTTCGGTCCACGGAGGGCCCCAAGTGCGAGTGTCATCACCGTGTGGCGGCTCGACTTTGATCACGGTCGCACCAAGATCTGCTAGCAACATGGAGCCATACGGCCCGGCCAGCACCCGGCTGAAATCAGCGATGACGAGACCTTCGAGTGGGCCACCGTTCGTAGAGGTGTCCACCTATTCAACGCCCCCGTCGGCCGTGCCATCCGCGGCGAGTCCGATCACATGATCGGCCGCCAGCTGGGCGATCCAAGATGCGTCATATCCGGCAACATCTCGGAGCACGCCCTCGGTGTCCGCGCCATATGCTGGCGCTGGCATTCGTGCGGGCGGCTGGTCACCGACTCGCACTGGTGAGATCACCTCCGGAATCGTACCGAAACGAGGATGTTCGACGTCAACGACCAGCCCACGGGCTGCGACCTGTGGGTCAGCCAACGCCGAGGACAGCGAGTTAATTGGAGCGCAGGGGACACCGTGCTCGGTGAGTCGGTCGAGCCAGTTCTCGGTGGTGTCGTCGCTGAACGCTCGCTCGAGATCGGCCACCAGATCGGCATTCTCGCGACGCGCGTCGAAAGTCGCGGTTTTCGGGTTGTCCACGAGGTCCGGGCGACCGAGCGCCTCCGTGAGCCGAATCCAAAATTTCTCCTTCGGGCACGCAACCACGATCCATCCGTCACTGGTGGCGAAATTGCCGAAGGGCACCAACGAAGGATGCGCTGAATGACGGGTCCGCGTCGTTTCATACTGCGAATGCAGCCACCATGTGGCTGGGTAGCCGACCATTCCCAAAGCCGTGTCGAACAATGACACGTCACAGTCCATGCCGACGCCATCTCGTCTCGCGGCATGGACGCCCACGACGAGAGCGAACGCTGCGACCAGACCTCCGCTGTAATCCCCGAGCGACGGTCCGGTCTTGGTCGGTGGGCCACCCGGTTCTCCGGCCAAGG
>JBBSRT010000217.1:0-2570 GCA_038242765.1 Propionibacteriales bacterium | reverse complement strand
CCCGGCATGTCGAAAGGTCCGACGTCCCATGATCCACCTCCGGCCATGACACACCTCCAGCTCAGTGGTGTCACCAAGAGCTTCGGTGGCACCCAGGTGCTGCACGGCATCGATCTCGACATCGCTTCGACCTCGTTGACGGCGATACTCGGACCGTCAGGCTGTGGCAAGACCACGATGTTGCGACTCATCGCCGGTTTTCTCGACCCCGACCAAGGCAGCATCTCTTTCGATGATCGTGTGGTGTTCGATGCCGCCCACAGTGTTGCTCCACAACACCGTCGGGTTGGCTATGTGCCGCAAGAAGGTGCGCTATTTCCGCACCTGGATGTTGCCGCCAACATCGGTTTCGGATTACCGCGCGCCAGCCGTCGCGAACGCCATACAGTCGACCAACTGCTGGAGCTTGTCGGCTTGCCCGCCTCGATGCGGTCGCGAAAACCTCATGAGCTCTCCGGCGGCCAACAACAGCGCATTGCGCTGGCCCGGGCACTTGCCCCAGCACCTTCGATCGTGCTGCTTGATGAACCGTTTGCCTCACTGGATGCGGGGCTGCGCGAGGACACCGGCCGTGCGGTAGCCCGAGCGCTGCGCGAAACCAAAGCAACCGCCATCCTCGTCACCCACGATCAGAGCGAAGCGCTGTCCCTGGCCGATCAGGTTGCCGTCATGCGGGCCGGCCGACTCATCCAGGTCGCCTCCCCGCACGACGTCTACGTCACGCCCGTCGATGCCGGTGTGGCGCAATTCGTGGGCGCCGGCACCTTCTTGGATGTCATCGTTGAAGCCGCTGGACAGGCCCATTCGGCACTTGGTCCGCTTAGCGTGGTCGCCGCTGACGGCACCACGACACCGGTCGGTCGCGCGCAGATCGTCATCCGACCCGAACAGATCAGCCTGTGCGCCGCCGGTGGCAGCGTCACCGCCACCGTCACCGAAGTGAGTTATTACGGGCATGACGCGGCCGTACGGCTCATTCTCGACGATGCCCGCGTCATCACCGCACGCATCGCCGGACAGCGCGCGCCCGAACCGGGCGAAATCGTCGGCATCTGCGTTTTTGGTGACGTGACAGCACTGAGCGCCTAGTCAGATTCACCGGTTCAATCCGTCGCAAACGGGGTACGAGGCCTACATGATCGTTGCAAGGAGTCATTCATGAAAGCCATCACCGTAGTGCCGGGAAACGCCAGCGGAGTGCGTATCGACGATGTCGACGAACCGTCCACCGATGAAGGTTCCATTCTTGTCGAGGGCAAGTTGCTCGGCATTTGTGGCACCGACGTCGACATCGTCGAAAAGGGTTACGGCTGGGTGCCGCCTGGCCAAGACCGCCTCATCGTCGGCCACGAATCGCTTGGCACCGTCATCGAAGCTCCCGAAGACAGTGGTTTCGCCAGCGGCGACCTGGTCGTTGGCATCGTACGACGTCCCGACCCGGTGCCATGCGAACCGTGTGGAAACGGCCAACCTGACTTCTGCCGCAACGGCAAATACACCGAACGCGGCATCAAGGAACGCAACGGTTTTGGCTCCCAGCAGTGGCGCATTGAACCCGACTACGCAATCAAGCTCGACCCTGCGCTGGGAGACTGCGGCGTCCTGCTCGAACCGGCATCGGTGCTCGCCAAGGCCTGGGAACAAACCGACAAAATCTTTGCTCGTGCCTCATGGCGCCCGAAGGTCGCGCTTGTCACCGGCGCGGGACCAATAGGCCTATTTGCGGCCTTGATGGGGGTCCAACGCGGACTCGAGGTGCACGTACTCGACCTCAACGACAACGGTCCCAAGTCTGGATTGGTCACTGAAATCGGCGCCACTTTTCATACCGGCAAGGTGGAAGACATGGGTGTCACGCCCGACGTCGTCATCGAATGCACCGGCCACGGCCCACTTGTGATCGACGTGGCCAACGCCGTCGCACCTGACTCCGTGATATGTCTGACCGGCATCTCCTCCAGCAGCCAAAAGATTTCGGTCGGTCTCGATGCGGTCAACAAAGATATGGTGCTCGACAACACCGTGATGTTCGGGTCGGTGAACGCTTCGCACGACAACTTCGTACAAGCCGCCCAGGCCCTCGCCGATGCCGACATTGAATGGTTGAAACGCCTCATCACCCGAAAAGTTCCGATGAGCGGATACGCCGACGCACTCAAGAAAGGCGAGGACGACGTCAAAGTCGTCGTCGACCTCCAGGCGTGATCCGCGATGGCCGACGAATCCGCTGATGACTACACCGGACTCACGGTTCCGGCCGAAAAACTACGCAAGGTATGGATCTGGGCGATTCTCATCGCCCTTGGTGGTTTCCTCTTCGGCTACGACACCGGGGTCATCTCCGGCGCGCTTTTGTTCATCAGGTCCGATTTCGACCTGAACGCCTTCGAGCAGGGCAGTGTCGTCAGCGTGCTGTTGCTCGGCGCCATGGCCGGAGCGCTGGGTTCGGGCCGTATCGCTGACCGCATCGGCCCGCGCAAGGTGCTCGGACTCGAAGGACTGATCTACGTCATCGCCACCGCGATCTCCGTCTTCGCCACCGGATACTGGATGCTTTTGGCCGGCCGGTT
>JBBSRT010000216.1:0-2590 GCA_038242765.1 Propionibacteriales bacterium | reverse complement strand
TTGGTGACCCGCCGTTGTTCCCCCAGCTCGAAGAGGTCGAGCTGTCATGGCGCATCCTCGATCCCGTCATCAACCATTGGGCACGCGCCGAGGAGATGGACACCTATTCGGCCGGCACGTGGGGGCCGAAGTCGGCGATCGCGATGCTGGCCCATGAAGGCCGCACCTGGCGGAGGCCATGACATGAAGATGGATTTGCGCAGCACCAACTCATCCAAGATCGCCGCCGCGATGGTGCGGGCCAGGAGTCGGGCGGGCAGCCCCGCCATGGGCATGGTCATGACGCTCGTGGTCATCACCGACGAGGACAACGTCGGTGCCGACCTGGATTCGGCGACAAACCTTTCGCGTGAGCATCCCTCACGTGTCATTGGCATGATTTACGGTTCGGGCCGCGGTTCGGCCAACCTCGACGCCAAGGTACGCGTCGGCGAAAAGCATTCGGGCGAGTCGATCCTGTTGCGGATCTCTGGGGAACTCACCGAGCATGCCGAGTCGGTGGTGCTTCCGCTGTTGCTGCCT
Source organism: Propionibacteriales bacterium (assembly GCA_038242765.1). Lineage (GTDB taxonomy): Bacteria > Actinomycetota > Actinomycetes > Propionibacteriales > Nocardioidaceae > JBBSRT01. Next base: position 2,068 of record JBBSRT010000216.1, on the reverse strand, counting down.
GACTCCCCCGTCGTCGTGTGGTGGCCCCGACGTGCCCCCGAAGATCCATCCGCCGATCTGATCGGTGCTCTTGGCCAGCGCCGCATCACCGACGCCGAGAGCAGCAAAACCCCGATACGTGCGCTTCGGTCGGTGATCCGCAACTACGCCACCGGCGACACCGACCTATCGTGGACGCGTCTGACGCCGCTACGCGCAACGCTGGCGGCTGCTCTGGATCAGGTGCAGTGCAAGGTTACCGGCGTTGAGGTCGAGGCCGGACCCAGCAATCCTGCCGCCGACCTGCTGGTTGCGTGGCTGTCAAGCAGACTGGGCGTTGATGTCACTACCAAACGCGGGTCTCATCCCTACATTTCGACGGTGCGCTTGCATACCGAAGCCGGCATCGTCTCCATTGTGCGCGGTACGGACATGACCGCGACATTCAGCGTGCCAGGTTCGACGGACCGGCAGATCCCGTTAGCGCCCCGCAGTCTGACCGAGCTTCTCGCCGAAGACCTGCGACGTCTCGACGACGACGACGTCTATCATGAAACGATCAGCCACCTTCTTGATCGGCTCAACCGATGAATATCGAGATTTACGACGATGCGGACGACCTCGCCACCGGCATTGCGCAGCGGCTGGAAGAGCGCCTCGAAAGTATCCAGACCCAGGGCCGCACACCCTCGGTCGTGCTGACCGGCGGCACGATCGCCAACCGTGCCTACGAGCAGCTGGGCGCCGCCAGCGTCGACTGGACCAACATCAAATTCTATTGGGGCGACGAACGCTTCGTCGCCACCGACGACAACGAACGCAATGAGCTACAGGCAAGACGCACATTCTTGGACCGGCTCAAGGTGCCCGAAGCCAACATTTATGCGATCCCGTCGGCCGATGATTGCATCAGCGTCGAAGAATCGTCCGATCAGTATGCGTCGGTGCTCCCGGCCGAAAACTTTGACATTGTGTTGCTCGGCGTCGGCCCCGACGGCCATGTTGCCTCGCTGTTCCCGGGCCACCGACAACTCCGCGACCTCGAGCAACCCACGGCGGCAGTAACCAACTCCCCCAAGCCACCATCTGCACGGGTCACGATGACATTCCCCCGACTGAGGGCCAGCAACACCGTCTGGTTCCTGGTTTCGGGCACCGAGAAGGCCGACGCGGTTGCCTTGGCCGCGGGCGAAGCCGAGCCCAACGACATACCCGCCAACGGTGTCCGAGGCCTGGCCGAAACCTTGTGGCTCGTCGACCGCGATGCGGCCTCAAGGCGCTGAAGCCCACCGACGAGGTACTTTCGGGTCGCCGGGGAGGTACTTTCGATTACGCCGCGAAAGTTGAAACTGCCGAGCTAGAAAACAACCTCGCCACGCTTGCGCCGGTCGCGCAAAATCTTGAGCGCCTCGGTCAGGATCTCAGCGGCCTCCGTTTCGGTACGACGTTCCTTGACGTAGGCCAGGTGCGTCTTGTATGGCGCGACCTTGTGGGCCGACGGAGGATTGGCCTGATCGAGGCTGGCAGGCATACCGCAACGCGGACAATCCCACGTCTCGGGCAACTCGGCCTCCACAGCAAAACTCAACGTCGTCTCATGAGCATGGGCGCAAAAGAAAATTACCGTCTGGCGTGGTGCGGCTTCACCACGCTCGGCCTCGCCCATGGGTCCGGAACCGATACGGCTTCCGCGGATAGCACCAGCGGCCATTAGGCGCTCACTTTCAAGAGGATTCCGAGGGCGAAAATGCTGACCGCCCAGATCACTGCAATGCCCACGGTGATGCGGTCCAGGTTGCGTTCGGCAACCGACGATCCGCCGACGCTATTGGAGACGCCGCCGCCGAACATGTCGGAAAGGCCACCACCACGTCCCTTGTGCATCAGCACGAGAACGATCAGTATCAGGCTCGACAATGCGAGCAGAACCGAGAACGTAAAAATCACTAACAGGCCTTTGCGTTGTTATGCGCCGGAATAATCCGGCATGTCGTAGAAGCGAGCAATACCGGCGAATTCTTCTGCCTTGAGGCTGGCGCCTCCGACCAGGGCGCCGTCCACGTCAGACTTGGCCATGATGGCAGCGATG
>JBBSRT010000215.1:0-2591 GCA_038242765.1 Propionibacteriales bacterium | reverse complement strand
ATCCACCTGTATGCCGCACTCGAGGGCAAGCAGACATCGCAGGAGATCACCGAAGTGGCACACGAACTCGCGCGAGCGCTCGAAGCTGACCACAAAGAGCTTGTGGTCAGCGACATGAAAAAGACGCTTCGCCAGGGCAAGGTCCTCGTCGACTGGAGCCAGAACAACGCGAACAAGACCACCGTCGTGCCCTATTCGCTGCGTGGCCGCACCCGCCCCATGGTCGCGGCACCTCGTACATGGCGTGAAATCGCCTCCAAAGACCTGGCCCACCTGGACCTCGACGAAGTGTTGACCCGGATGAAACGCCGTAAGGACCCGTTGGCGGTCTTGCTTGACAAGTCGGCGGCATCGACACTTGATGCTGCCGATCTGCCGCCAGCAGATCGGCTGACCAAATATCGGGGGATGCGAGACCAGTCGAGGACCCCCGAACCGGTACCGGCCGAGGCGCCGAAAGCCGGCGCGGGTAAATCCTTTGTCATCCAGGAGCACCATGCGAGTCGGCTGCACTGGGATTTTCGTCTCGAGCATGACGGCGTGCTGGTGTCGTGGGCGTTGCCGAAGGGGGTGCCGACTGACCCGAAAAAGAATCACCTCGCGGTGCAGACCGAAGACCATCCACTGGCCTACGGGACTTTCGAGGGGACGATCCCGAAGGGTGAATACGGGGGAGGGGAGGTGACGATCTGGGATGCCGGCGACTATGAGGTTGAGAAGTGGCGCGACGGCAAAGAGGTGATTGCCACGCTCCATGGCCGAAGCGACGGCGGACTCGAGGGCCCGCGTAAGTATGCGCTCATTCATACCGGCGGCGAAGGCAAATCGGCGAACAACTGGCTCATTCACCTGATGGATCCGGCAAAGAAAAAGAAGGCCGTTGCGCCGGCGCGACGGTCCGCGCGCACGAAGCCGATCGCTCCGATGCTGGCCACGCTGGGCAGCAAGGTTGACCTCGACACCGGCGATGAGTGGGCCTACGAAATGAAGTGGGATGGCGTCCGCGCAGTCGTCTACATCGACGGCGACGCCGTGACGCTCCTCAGTCGCAACGGTAACGACATGACAGCGACTTATCCCGACCTCGTCGAAGCGCTCCACGGTGCGATCGATGCCGACTCTGCGGTTCTCGACGGTGAGATCGTGGCGCTCAACAAGTCGGGTCGCCCCGACTTCGGCCGGTTGCAAAACCGTATGGGGTTGACCAAGGCACGGGATGTCGAGAAGGCGGCCGGCAAGATCGCGGTGTACCTGATGCTGTTTGACGTGCTCGAGGTGGACGGTGAACCGTTGCGCAAGAAAGATTATGACCAGCGCCGCAAGGCACTTGACTCTTTGGTCAGGGCCTCGGGCACCGGCAGGATCCAGGTACCGCCTGCATTTGATGGCGACTTTGACTCGGCGCTGAGCAGCAGCAAGGAGCTGGGACTCGAAGGCCTCGTCGCCAAAAAGCGCGACAGCGGCTACAGCGTCGGCCGGCGCTCCCGCGCATGGATGAAAATCAAGCACGAACGCATGCAAGAGGTTGTCATCGGTGGTTGGCGTCCCGGCAAGGGCAACAGGTCGGGTCAGATTGGATCGCTGCTCATGGGTGTGCCCGACGACGACGGCACCCTGGTCTACGTGGGGCGCGTCGGTACTGGCTTCACCGAATCAGGTTTGCGAGAGCTCGCCGTGCGGCTGCGAAAAGCCGCTCGCAAAACGAGCCCCTTCGGCGATGTGCCCAAGATCGATGCCGCCGACGCGCATTGGGTCACTCCACGGCTCGTCGGCGAGGTGCAGTTTGCCGAGTGGACCGCCACCGGGCGACTGCGGCATCCGGCATGGCGTGGATGGCGACCCGACAGGTCCGTCGATGAGGTCCGCCGAGAATAGGCGGCGGAGACGGTCAGAACGTCCTGCGTGGGGTGGTCGTGGGCCCCCAGCAAGGAGCCGTCGCGCACAGGGGGCAAACGGACCCACGATGGCGCCAATTGCCGCTCGTTCGCACCGGTTTGCCCCTTGTGGGCGACCACGGAGTGCTATCAGGACAGCAGTGCTAGCACTGCCTTCTCGAGGCGGGGCCGCAACGCAACTCCGACCTTGGGAAGCGCCGACCTGGCGATTTGTTCGTCAATCACTGTGCCCCGCTCAAACAGGTCGATAAGCCGCGGATCGACATACGACGATTTGGTGACCGCCGGCGTATTGCCCAGATATTCGGCGACGAAACGCATGGTCGTGGTCACGGCCTTTTTGCGCGCTGTTTTGGGAGCCGCGTCCTGAAGCGCCAGGATGGCCGCTGCGGCGACGTTCGCATGCCACGTACGGAAGTCCTTGGCCGATGCGTCGTCACCCACGACGTTTTTGATGTAGGAGCTCACCGACTCCGAAGTGAGCTCATGCCAACCACCGTCGCCCCTGTGAGCCAAAAGGCCGGAATCTGGTGTCGAGCGGCGGGCGCGCATCAAGTCAATCACCTCGCAGACAGCTCGATCGGCGACGACCAGCGAACGCGGCTGGCCCGACTTCGCGACGTAGTCGAACTCGATGCCCGCGCCGGTCCTGCGGACGTGGCGTTTTTGCAGCGTGGCCAACCCATAACTGCCGTT
>JBBSRT010000214.1:0-2595 GCA_038242765.1 Propionibacteriales bacterium | reverse complement strand
TCGAGGAGCTCGCACGCCGCCTGGCAACGCGCGGCCGCACCGTCGAGGTGCACCTGTGGCGCAAGCAGGTGCACGCCTTTCCGGTGATGGCCGATGTGCTGCCCGAGAGCCGCGACGCGCTGCGGTTGGCCGCGCAATTTGTGGCCGCACATACCGACAACCTGGCCGATCGTTCGGCGGCCTGAGCGGACGTTGATCCACGGCGCCCCGTACCGCTCGAGACGAACGAATCGACCTGGTGGTTGATATACGGGCACCAGGTCGATTCTTGCGTCCGGCAACGCGCTAAGAGTCGAGGTAATAAAGTCAAGCTTGACTGTTTGTATGCATGTGGCGCATGCTGTTGGTCATGCCGACCGAGACGCTGCGTACGCGCCAAGGCGAGCGCACGCGTGTCATGCGTACCCGTTTGATGGAGGCCACGATCGACTGCCTGGTCGAACACGGCTGGGCCGGCACCACAACCACCGTCGTCTCCCAGCGTGCCGGGGTGTCACGCGGCGCGCAGCTTCATCATTTTCCGTCGAAGAAGGACCTCGTCGTTGCCGCGGTCGAGCACCTGACTGAGCGACGGCGCGACGAGCTGGCAGAAGCCGCCAACGCCTTGCCGGGGGAGATCCGGACACGCGCTGTGCTCGAGATCCTGAGCGCACAGTTCACCGGACCGGTGTTTTTTGCCGCCCTCGAACTGTGGGTCGCCGCGCGCACCGACAACGACCTTCGTGCCACCGTCGGCCCGCTCGAAGCGCGGCTGGGCCGTGAGACCCATAAGCAGGCCGCCGACCTGCTTCGTATCGACGACACACGCGGCAGCAATCGCGCCCTCCTCCAGTCGACGCTCGACCTCTTGCGCGGGCTCGGGCTTGCTGCGAGTCTCACCAACGACAGCAAACGCCGCACCAAACTCCTTGACGCCTGGGCAGACGTGCTTGATGCACAGATAGCGAGAGATGAATGAATGACCGCTTGAATGACTTGTTGACCGACCTCGAGGCAGAGGGCGCCCAACTCGAATCGTGGATCGACGGGCTCGCCGAGGAACGATGGCAGCTGCCCACCCCGGCAGCGGGCTGGACTATCTCCCATCAAATCGCCCACCTGATGTGGACCGATGAGGTCTCGTTGATGGCAATCCAAACGCCCGACGGTTTTGGCGCATTGATGAAGAAGGCGGCGCAAAGCCCGACTGGTTTTGTCGACGACGAAGCACAGCGGCTCGCCCAATTGCCACCCGACGAATTATTGTTCCGCTGGAAGGCGAGCCGCGCATTGCTTGTCGAAGCGCTACGCGGCGTGCCCGACGGCACCAAAATCCTCTGGTTTGGCCCGTCGATGAGCGCCACGTCGATGGCAACGGCGCGGCTTATGGAGACGTGGGCACACTCCCACGATGTCGCTGAAGCCCTCGGCATCGAACCGCCGCGCACCTCGCGAGCCAAGCACGTCGCCTACCTCGGTGTTCGCACTCGCGGCTTCGTCCACATGATCCACAACCGTCCGCTTCCGCTTGAGGAGCCGCGCGTCGAACTCGTCGGCCCGGACGGCGAAGTATGGGTTTGGGGTCCGGAAAGCTCTCAGCAGCGTGTCACCGGCGACGGCTACGATTTTGCGTTGCTGGCCACCCGACGTCGCCATCTTGACGACGTAGCCATCCAGGCCGACGGCGACGACGTCGCATACTGGTTGACCATCATTCAGGCCTTTGCCGGTATGCCCGGGCCCGATCCGGTGCGCCTCGCCGATCGGCCGACCCGATGAACACCATCCGTGTCGGCAACTGCTCGGGATATTACGGCGACCGGCTGTCCGCGATGCGCGAGATGCTTGAGGGTGGCCAGCTCAACTACCTGACCGGCGACTACCTGGCCGAGCTCACGATGCTGATCCTGGGCCGCGACCAGATGAAGGATCCGGCACTGGGTTATGCCAAGACCTTCATTCGCCAGATGACCGACTGTATGGCGTTGGCGAAAGAGCGTGGCGTCAAAATCGTCACTAATGCCGGCGGGCTCAACCCGGCCGGATGTGCCGAACGGTTGCGCGAGATCGCAGCAAAACAGGGGCTCGATGTCATCGTCGCCCATGTTGAGGGCGACAATCTCAAGGACCGTGCCGAGGAGTTTGGGCATGCGCTGACCGCCAACGCCTACCTGGGCGCTTTCGGCATCGCTGCCGCGCTGGAGCGTGGCGCCGATGTCGTGGTGACGGGCCGCGTCACCGATGCGTCGGTCGTCGTCGGTCCGGCCATTGCACATCATGGGTGGCGCAGCGACGACTTCGACAAGTTGGCCGGCGCCGTGGTCGCCGGGCACGTCATCGAATGCGGGACGCAGGCCACCGGCGGCAACATCGCCGGATTCGCTTCGCTCGAACTGGGCCCCCCCGGGTTTCCGATCGCCGAAATCGCTGCTGACGGCGGCTGCGTCATCACCAAACACGACGGCACGACCGGTGCGGTCACCGTCGACACTGTCACCGCCCAACTCGTCTACGAGATCACCAACGCCCATTACCTCGGCCCCGATGTCACGACGCGGCTCGACACCATCGGCCTCGCGCAGCAGGGGCCGGACCGCGTGGCAATCACCGACGTCC
>JBBSRT010000213.1:0-2596 GCA_038242765.1 Propionibacteriales bacterium | reverse complement strand
TTCGACGGCGTCGACGAGGGCGACGTAGGCGCCGGTAATCGCTGCCGTACGGGTGCCTCCGTCGGCCTGCAACACGTCGCAATCGATCATGATCGTGTTTTCGCCCAACGCCTTGTAGTCGATGGCAGCACGAAGCGAGCGACCCACGAGCCGCGAGATCTCATGCGTACGACCGCCGATCTTGCCCTTGACCGATTCGCGTGCCGATCTATCATGCGTCGCCTGCGGCAGCATTGCGTATTCGGCCGTAACCCAACCGAGTCCGCTGCCCTTGCGCCAGCGCGGAACTCCCGAGTCGGCGCTGGCCGCACACAGCACGCGTGTCTTGCCAAATTCGATCAGGCACGACCCAGGCGCATGATCGAGCCAGTTGCGGGTGATCGTGATGTTGCGCAGTTCGTCGGTCGCGCGGCCGTCCTCACGTGAAGTCATATCGCTGAGCCTATCGAGCCCAAAGCTACGCGCACCACCGCGCGGCCTGACCAACAACTCAGATTTCGTAGGTGTCGCCAGCATTGACCAGCGTAATGTCTCCCTCGAAGGCACTCTGGGCGTCGGCCAACACCTCCGCACGATCAGTCCACGCCGGTATGTGGGTGAGCAACAAACGACTCACGCCGCCGCGGTTGGCGTAGCGACCCGCATCAGCACCGGTCAGGTGCAGATTCGGCGGGTTGTCGCCCGACTCGACGTACGATGCCTCAGACAAAAACACATCGGCGCCTTGGACAAGCTCTGCCAAGACCTCGGTCGGGCCGGTGTCCCCCGAATACACGAGTGTCTGGCCTTCGCACACAATTTTGAGCGCATAGGCTTCGACCGGATGATCAACCGCATAGGGCGTCACCTCAAACGGCCCGATCTGTGCGGGCGTCGAAGGCTGCCAGGTCCGAAAGTCGAACTCGGCGGACATTCCCGGATCTGCATCAAGTCCGTAAGCCCGAGCCAGATAGCCGGCCGTTTCGGACGGCCCGTAGACCGGCAGCCGCCTTACGCCGCCAGCTGGATGATATTTGGAGACCACATACATCCCGGTCATGTCCAGACAATGGTCGGCATGCAAATGCGAAAGCGCGATCGCATCGAGGTCGAGGAGGTCTGTTGCTCGCTGCAGGCCGCTGAGCGATCCGTTACCGAGGTCCACGACCACACCGAAGGTGCGGCCGTCGTATGGCGCCTCGAGCAGATAACAACTGGCCGGCGAATCAGGGCCCGGGAACGAGCCCGCACACCCGATGATGGTCAGTTTCATACGTGCACCTGCGCAAACTGATCGACGGACTGGAGTTCGGGGCCAAGAAACCGTCGGCCCAACGACTGGAATTCTGCCGGCCGCCCGGTGGTTAAGAAGTGATGGTGGGGTTCGGCAAGCTTCGGGTCGCGCTCAAGGTCTTCGCTGATGAGAAGCCGATAGACGTCCTTGGCGGTTTCTTCCGCACTGGAAACCAACGTCACGTCTGACCCCATGACGTAGGACAACACGCCGGTCAGCAGCGGATAATGCGTGCAACCCAGGACGAGGGTGTCGATGTGCTTGTCGAGCAACGGTTGCAGATAGTCCGTGGCCACCATGCGCAACTCATCACCGCTGGTCTGGCCCGATTCGACGAATTCGACGAAGCGCGGACAAGCCATCGTATGGAGTTCGATGCCCGGATTGGCCGCAAACGCATCATCGTAAGCTCGTGACGAGGCGGTAGACTGGGTGCAGATCACGCCAATCCTGCCCGTCTTCGTCGCCGAGACTGCGCGCCGCGTCGCCGGGACGATGACTTCGATAACCGGAACGTCGTAGCGTTCGCGCGCATCGCGTAACACTGCGGCGCTCGCCGAATTGCAGGCAATGACCAAAACCTTGACGCCTTGGGCGACCAGGTGGTCGAGACATTCAAGCGCATACTCGCGCACCGCAGAGATCGGTTTGGGACCGTATGGTTGGCGCGCGGTGTCGCCCAGGTAGAGCACCGGTTCGTGCGGCAACTGGTCGAGGACAGCGCGCGCCACGGTCAGGCCGCCGAAACCGGAGTCGAAGATGCCGATGGGTGCGTCGTTCACGAAGTCGACCATATGCGCACGTTCACCCGCGGGCCACCATATGCGTCGCATCGCACATCAGAGCGGAAGCTTGGGCTGCGGCGGAGCGTGAGCCGGGTCGACGCCATCAAAGAGCGAAGACACCGATTCGCCAGCATGGATACGTGCGATGGCCTCGGCGAACAGGCCCGCAACTGAGCGAATTTTGAGCTCGGGCCAATCCGCTGGCGCGGGCACCGTGTCGGTGGTGACGACCTCGGTGATCGAGGGATGATTGCGCAATCGTTCGACTGCCTTGCCGGTGAAAAGTCCGTGCGTGCAGGCAACCGAAGCCTCGGCGCACCCCTCTTCCTTGAGCTTGTTCATGAGTTCGATGATCGAGCCGCCGGTGGCGATCTCGTCATCGAGGACGATCGCGCGTTTGCCGGCAACGTCACCCACGATCGCATCGATGACCACTTTGTCGTCGGCCTGTCGTTGTTTGCTGCCGGCGGCGACCGGCACGCCGAGTAGACGCGCAAACAAGGAGGCCGTCTTGGCGTTGCCAAGGTCTGGAGAGACG
>JBBSRT010000212.1:0-2630 GCA_038242765.1 Propionibacteriales bacterium | reverse complement strand
CGCGACGACATCCAGGCCCACGGGCACAACGGGTCGAACCAAAAGTCTGCGGTCTTCTGGGTCGTTGCGGTTTTCTCGGTCTCGGTCTCTGCAGTTTGGGTCATGCCTGTGTTAACAACGAACGTCCCGAATACATTTCGTTGTCCCGGTAACGGAGCTGACGCCGGCCGTGCGCCGGACGAACTCGGCAAAGGCCTCCGGTGACTCAGCGCCCTCAAAATCACCCAAAACGTAGGACTTTCGTTGCCGGCGAGCTGCGGCAAGCGGGTCCGGCCCGAGCATCTGGTCGAGGACGTCATCAAGGTCGACCAGCTCTTTGTCGATCACGTATGCGGTCTGCGCCAAACCAAACTTCGTACGAAAATTCTCGGCCGAATCGCGCATATTTACCATCGCATACGGTTTTGTCGACTGCAGAAAATCCGAGACCACGCTGGAGACGTCAGAGATCAATGCATCAGCGCGATTGACGCAGTCGGCAACTGTCCAGTCCTCGGCAGCCATGTCGCCACCGACATGTCGATGTGCGGTGTCCGCGATCAGCACGGCATCGATCGCGTCGACCACTTCGCGGCGATGTTTCCAGCGCCGGCTCAATGGGTGCGGGCGAAAAATGATGGTGATGTCGCGATCTATGAGCTTTTGGACGATCCGCAATCCCAGATCAAGCGACGAGAAGTCCACCGATTCGTTTACCCCCTGCCACGTGGGCGCATACAACACCACTGGCTTCTCGACGGTCGCTATCGGCTGGTCGACCGTGCGTATGTCGGCTGTCTGTGGCCGGCCCACGATTTCAATATTTTCGCGCGGGATCTCGATGCCATGAGCCCGATAGCGGTCGATAGCAGCCTGTCCGCCAACCACGACCTTGTCGTACTTGGCGTGGCGCGGATTGAAATTGGCCGGCTTGTCCGAATCTCCGTGATTGAGCCAGACATGGGTCAGATTCTTGTGCGCCAGATACGCGACGTTACTTTTTGCGTTCTGCACGTAGTACAGGGTCGTCAACGTTGACGGAAGCAGCACTTTGAGGTCGGCTCGCATTTTTTCACCCAGCTGAATGAACGGTGACTGGAGGTTCGCTCCCGCGCGGATCATTTCCGTGTGACTGGCATTGCGGCTGAAGACGACACAACGCAATCCCGAACGCAACAGGTACGGTTCCCACATTGCGAGCTGCCATGGTCCGCCGCCCCGGCCGGCATAGCCGATGGCAATCTTTGGCCCATACGCTTCCAAGGCGGCGGTGAGCCTGCGCACGTGCCGCGACCGCCGCCATACGTGCTCATGACTTGCCGCCCACTCCAACCAAGCGGCAAGGCCGGCCACAATGGCCGCCCAACCCGGTGCCGAGACAAGGACAAGCACAACGAAGACCACCACGATGCCGGCGCGCGCATACTGGTGGAGCCACTCCGAAACGAGGGGCCGGCGAAGCGGACCGTCCGGCATCTGCGGCAGGCCATAGGAAAATGCCGGTGCCGGCTGCTGTGGCGCAGCCCGCTGACGCAATGCCGCAAGCAGGACGAAGCCGCCGATCAGGTAGCCCCAATCAACTCTTCCGCGGATCAGCGCGTCGCCGACCAACACGATGGCCACGACCAATGCTGCCAGCCAAAGCGGCCGAGACGCCAAGCGTCGCATGGCCGCATTCACAGCGCGGACTCCAGCGCATGGCCCGCACGCATTTCCGCAACAAGCGATCCGACCACAGCATCGAGTTCGCCGCCGTGCTTCTGGGCCACGGCGCGCTGGCGTTGGTAGGACGCGCCGTGACTCACGATGTCGTCGATGCCGGCAAGTTCATCGACGCAACTCAAACGCTGGGCGATCGGTTCAAGTTTGCGCAGGACACGGCCGATGTCGTCGGTCACCACTTCCTCGTTGCCATTTTTGTCGAGGATGAGGATGGCGTCCATGCCATAGCGTGCCGCGCGCCATTTGTTTTCTTGAGCAAACCAGGCCGGAATCGTCGGCAGGTCGTGGCCGGCATCGAGTTCACTGGAAAAGTATTCGACCAGGCAGTGGGTGAGGGCCGACAAGCTCATCACTTCGCGGAGGGTGGGCGGCCCGTCGCAGATGCGCACCTCAAGGGTGCCGAACTTCGGCGAGGGGCGGATGTCCCAGCGGATTTCATTGAAGTCATCGATCACGCCGGTGTGCAACATGTCGGCGGTATAGGCCTCGAGTTCGTCCCATCGTTCGAACGGGAAAGGCAGCCCGGCGGTCGGCAACTGCTGGAACATGAGGGCACGGTTCGAGGCATAACCGGTGTCTTTCGCGCCCCAAAATGGTGATGACGCACTCAACGACTTAAGGTGACCGAAATAGGTCAGCACGGCGCGACTGATCGGCAGCACCTTGTCCCGGTCCTCGATGCCGACGTGAACATGAACGCCATAGATCAACATCTGTCTGCCCCACCACTGGGTGCGGTCGATGAGCGTGGCATAACGCTCCTGATCGGTGACCTTCTGGTGTGCCCAACGGGCAAAAGGGTGAGTGCCGGCGCACATCAGTTCGACCCGTAGCGGATCAGTGACCGTGCGGATCTCCGCGATACTGCGCTGGAGGTCGGCGCCAGCCTCGCCGACAGTGGTGCATACCCCCGAAACCACCTCGACCGT
>JBBSRT010000211.1:0-2633 GCA_038242765.1 Propionibacteriales bacterium | reverse complement strand
GGCGCAGTGCACCATTTTGGCGCCGGCGTCCTGATGCTGACCGGGACCGGCAAAGCCCACCGACAGTGTTTCGCCGCGAGCGTGTTCGCCCATCAAATAGCATGCGGGGTATTTCATCGTCACCTTCGAACCGATGTTGCCATCGATCCATTCCATCGTGCCGCCCTCTTCTACCGTGGCACGCTGAGTCACCAGGTTGTAGACGTTGGTGGACCAGTTCTGGATGGTCGTGTAACGGCAACGCGCATTCTTTTTGACGATGATCTCGACGACAGCTGAATGCAACGAATCCGAGCTGTAGGTCGGCGCCGTGCAGCCTTCGACGTAGTGCACGTAGGCACCTTCGTCGACGATGATCAGGGTGCGTTCGAACTGGCCCATGTTTTCGGTATTGATGCGGAAGTACGCCTGCAACGGGATGTCGACATGGACGCCCTTGGGCACGTAGATGAATGAGCCACCAGACCATGCGGCCGAGTTCAAGGCAGAAAACTTGTTGTCGCCAACGGGAATCACCGTCGCAAAGTATTCACGGAACAGTTCGGGCTGTTCGCGCAGCGCGGTATCGGTGTCGAGGAACAGAACGCCCTGCTCCTCGAGGTCTTCGCGAATGCTGTGGTAGACAACTTCGGACTCATATTGGGCCGCGACACCTGAAACGAGGGCCTGCTTCTCGGCCTCGGGAATGCCGAGTCGGTCATAGGTGTTCTTGATCTCCTCGGGGAGGTCTTCCCAACTTGTGGCTTGTTTTTCGGTGGAGCTGACAAAGTATTTGATGTTGTCGAAATCGATATTATCGATTTCCGCGCCCCAGGTCGGCATCGGCTTGCGGTTGAAGAGTTTGAGACCCTTGAGGCGCAGGTCGAGCATCCACTGTGGTTCGCTTTTGTGCGCAGAGATGTCGCGCACTACTTGCTCATTGATGCCGCGCTTTGCGATGGATCCTGCGGCATCGGAGTCGGCCCAACCGAAGTCATAGCGGCCCAGACCCTCGAGTTCGGGGTTGGCCTCTTCGATGGCGTTGCGTGTGGTTGGCACGTCGCTGGAGGTAGTGGTCATTAGTTGGTCCTCTCTGAGGAAGGTGACAAGCTTCGCTGGACTTTGAGTTGTTCGATGGTCGGGTTGGGGACATTGGTTGTGCAAATGCCGTCGCCGTGGGCGATAGTGGCAAGACGTTGCACGTGGCTGCCGAGGAGCCGGGCGAAGACCTCTGTCTCGGCTTCGCACAATTGGGGGAACTCTTCGGCGACATGGGCCACCGGGCAGTGGTGCTGACACAATTGGTCGCCGCTGGGTGCGCTGCGTGCCGTTGCCGCATAGCCGTCGGCGCTGAGCGCGTCAGCAAGCACCCGGGGTCGGTCTGCCGGGGCCGCGTTAGCCACAAGCGGGCGGTAGCGTTCTTCGAGATCGGCAACCCGGCGCCTAGCGAAGGCCATCACGGCTTGATCGCCGCCGGTTTGAGATAGAAACCGCAAGGCATCGGCTGCAAGAACGTCATAGGCCTGCGCGAAGTGGTCTCGACCGGCAGCGGTCACAGCGAACACCTTTGCCGGGCGGCCACGGCCACGTTGACCGGTGATGCGTTGGTCGCGGGCTTCAAGCACGCCGTCGGCCAACAGCAGGTCGAGGTGCCGGCGTACGGCGGCCGGGGTGAGATCGAGTTTTCGCGCGAGGTCGAGGGCCGTGGACGGTCCCCGTTCGAGAATGGTTTTGGCGACGCGTTCACGGGTTGGCGCATCGTCGACAGGCGACGTCTGCTCGTCCCGATTGTATTTCACAACACCATTGTGCCCTTATTCATGGTGTCGATCAATGAAGGATTGCCTTACCGGCGCCTATGGTGATCCCATGGCATCGGAATCAGTCGAAATAGAGGCCGGCGCGCGCACGGTGCGCATCTCAAGTCCGCACCGGATTATCTTCGCGGCGACAGACCATAACGCTGAGATAACGAAGCTGATGGTTGCACAGTATTACGTCGCCGTCGGCGAGGGTGCGCTGCGCGCTTTGCGTAACCGACCGACGACCCTCGAACGCTGGCCCAAGGGTGTCCACGAGGGTATGACGTTGGCGACCAGGTCTGACGGCCACGGCGATGCTTTTTATCAAAAGCGGCTCCCGAAGGGCGCTCCCCCATACGTCGAGACGGCGCGGATCACGTTCCCGTCGGGTCGCGAAGCCGACGAGATCTGCCCCACGGAGATCGCGGTCGCGGCGTGGGCAGTGCACATGGGCACCATCACGTTCCATCCGTGGCCGGTGCGTGCCGGCGATGTGGATCACCCCGATGAGCTGCGCATCGATCTGGATCCGCAACCAGGTACTGGCTTCGTCGACGCGGTGCGAGTGGCTGGGGTGGCGCGCCAGTTGTTGGAAGACCTCGACACCACCGGCTTCGTGAAAACCAGCGGCAACCGCGGCGTGCACATTTATGTCCGCATCGAAACGAAGTGGACGTTTACCCAGGTGCGTCACGCGGCCATCGCTTTCGGCCGCGAACTCGCACGCCGTACGCCCGGTGTCACCACTAATTGGTGGAAGGAAGAACGCGGCGCGAACATCTTGGTCGACGACAACCAGAATGCCCGAGACCGCACCATCGCCAGCGCCTACAGTTTGCGCGCCAAACCCGG
>JBBSRT010000210.1:0-2634 GCA_038242765.1 Propionibacteriales bacterium | reverse complement strand
GAGGAGAAACCACCGAATACGACCGTATGGGGGGCGCCAATGCGCGCACACGCAAGCATCGCGATGACCGCTTCGGGAATCATCGGGAGGTAGATGGCGACGCGGTCGCCGGTGTTGACGCCCAGTTCAATCAGGGCGTTGGCGGCGCGGGAGACCTCGTCCTTGAGATCGGCATAGGTGATGGCGCGCTCATCGTCGGCGGGTTCGCCGATCCAGTGGATGGCGACCTTGTCCCCATTGCCGGCCTCGACATGGCGATCGACACAGTTGTAGGCGGCATTGAGTTTGCCCCCGACATACCATTTGGCAAAGGGCGGGTTGCTCCAGTCGAGCACCTCATCGAATGGGGTGCCCCAGTCGAGTCGCTCAGCCTGCGTGGCCCAAAAGGCCAGCCGGTCCGCGTCGGCCTCGCCATAGCTTTCGGCGTTGACGTTGGCTTGCGCGGCGAACTCGGGTGTTGGCTCAAAGCGGCGCGTCTCGTTGGCGAGATTGCTGATGGCGTCTTCGCTCATGGTGTTCTCCTAGGTTCTCGTTATTTCATTGTGTCCCACGTCATAGCCAATCCGGTATCGGGTTGCAGGCGATCTTGCACGAGTGGCGCAATTTCTGCCGCGAGTGGCGCAAATCTGGGGCTTTTCGAGCAAATCCGCCCCGAATCTGCGCCACTCGCGAAGGATCGCCTTCGCACCCGGTAGGGGCTACTTCTCTGCGCCTGCTCCGGTCAGCGAACGCACCTCGAGTTCGACGAAGCGTTCATGACTGGTGGAGTCCTTCATCGTGATGGTGCCCAACCAGCCCATAAAGAAACCGAACGGGATCGAAATGATTCCGGGGTTACTCAACGGGAACCAGCTGAAGTCGGCGCCGGTGAACAGTGCGGTTTCACTGCCCGACACGACCGGTGAGAAGAACACCAGCCCAACAGCGGCTATCAATCCGCCATAGATGCTCCATACCGAACCGCGCGTGTTGAAGCGCCGCCAAAACAGGTTGAGGATCAACGCTGGCAGGTTTGCCGACGCAGCTACAGCGAAAGCGAGCGCCACCAAAAACGCGATGTTGAGCGATTGAGCCGGGATCGCCAAGAGAATGGCGACACCTCCAATCGCAAACGCCGATAGGCGTGCGACTCGGACTTCCTGCTTTTCGGTGACGGCACCCTTCTTCCACACATTGGCATACAGATCGTGTGCGACAGACGAAGCCGACGTGAGCGTCAAACCCGCAACAACGGCGAGGATCGTGGCAAAGGCGACCGCAGAGATCACGGCGAGGAGGATTGCGCCTCCCAGCGTCCCTTCGCCACCACCGGCAGCTTCGGCCAGCAGCGGAGATGCAAGGTTGCCGCCACTTTCCTTCACCTTCTCGTATGCGCCGTCGCTCAGCATGGCGGCTGCACCGAAGCCCAAGACCAAGGTCATGAGGTAGAAGGCGCCGATGAGCGTGATCGCCCACAGGACCGACTGGCGCGCCGGTTTAGCGGTCGGGACCGTGTAGAAGCGGATCAAGATGTGTGGCAAGCCGGCCGTACCGAGGACCAGGGCAAGCGACAGCGAAATGAAGTCGATCTTTGTGGTGAGCGACTCGCCGTATTTGAGCCCCGGCTGCAAGAACGACTGGCCCTTACCGCTGTTAGAGGCGGCTTGGCCGAGCAGCTCGGAGACGTTGAACCCGAAATGCAGGAGCACCAAGAACGTGATGAGGATCGTACCGACCATCAGGAGGATGGCTTTGACGATCTGCACCCAGGTGGTCCCCTTCATTCCGCCGACGACAACGTAGAAGATCATCATGACGCCGACACCGACGATCACCCAGTTCTTGAGGGCCTGATTGTCGACGCCGAGCAGCAGCGCCACGAGCACGCCCGCGCCGACCATCTGTGCCAACAGGTAGAAGATCGACACGACGACGGTGGAGACCGAGGCGGCTGTGCGTACGGGGCGTTGCCGCATACGGAACGCCAACTGATCGGCCATGGTGAACCGGCCGGAGTTGCGCAATAGTTCAGCGATCAGCAGTAGGGCGACGAGCCACGCGACGAGGAACCCAATGGAGTAGAGGAAGCCGTCATAGCCCGACAACGCGATGGCGCCGGAGATGCCCAGGAACGATGCCGCAGACATGTAGTCGCCGGCGACGGCGAAACCGTTTTGCGGTCCGGTGAAGGCTCGTCCGCCGGCGTAGTAGTCGGCGGCCGTCTTGGTATTGCGGCTCGCCCAGAACGTGATGCCGACGGTGATCAGGATGACGCTGATGAACAGTGCACTGATGAGGTTTTGCCGACCACCTTCACCTACGGCGAGGAGGATGTCTGAATTGCTCATTTGTGGAACTCCTCGTCAAAAGCATCCTTCATCTTGTCGGACAGCGGGTCGAGGACGTTGTCCGAATGGCGTGAATACAGCCATGCGATGAGGAAGGTGGACACGAACTGCAAAAGGCCGAAGATCAGCGCGACGTTGATGTTGCCGAACACCTGGGTATTCATAAAGCCAGTGGCCCAAGCCGATGCAAAGACATACAGCAGGTACCAGATCATGAACGCGGCGGTCATCGGGAAAACGAAAGTGCGGAATCGTTTGCGCAGCTCGGCGAAGTCATCAGATTCGCGGATGCGCTCGTAAGCGTCGT
>JBBSRT010000209.1:0-2692 GCA_038242765.1 Propionibacteriales bacterium | reverse complement strand
TCCGTATCAGGCGTACGGTATTTGAGGTCGCGGGCGACCTTCGTCTGTTTGGCTTTCGCACGGCCGCGTCCCATAGGATCCGACCCCCTCGCAGGTTCTCGTATGTCAGTATGTCGTGGGATCTAGGCTACCGGTACGGCCCAAGTGTCGCGCGTTCGCCCTCCTGAGTGCGGCGGCTCGCTCGCGGTTTCCCCATCGATCGCACCAAGTTTCCCAGGTGATCCCAGAAAACTGTCACTGCTTACATGTTGCAACCTGTTAGGAGAGACAGAAACAGGGGATATCCCAGAAAACTTCGCGAGGTGACGTCTTGCGCCCAGACAGTACGGGGTTTACGTGGCGGGATGGTCGCCGGTCATCGTGACCGTACCGCCGGCGCCATGGACACCAGCCGGGCCGACCTCGCCGCAGATCCATGCGGCCACGCGGTGCGTTTCGAGCAGCTCTACGGCCGCATCAGCATCGTCTGCCGCAACGAGGGCAACCATGCCCACCCCCATGTTGAGTGTCTTCTCGATGTCGTGCTGTGACACGGCTCCGAGCTGCTGCACCAAGCCGAAGACCGGTTGCGGACTCCACGTCGTACGGTCAATGCGCACCGACACGTGGTCGGGAAGGACACGTTCAAGGTTCGCGGCGAGCCCACCGCCGGTGACATGCGACATCGCATGAGTGTGGGTGCCGGCGGCCAACGCGAGGCACGGTTTGGCATACAGCCTCGTCGGGATGAGGAGCTCTTCGCCGAGCCGACGACCGAATTCGGGCACCTCGCGGTCGAGTGCCCAGCCAGCCCCTCCTTCAGAGGGCGGGGTGAAAAGAATGTGCCGCACAAGTGAATAACCGTTGGAGTGCAACCCCGATGAGGCCATCGCCACGACAACATCGCCGGGTTGCACGAGATGAGCGCCCAACAACTTGTCGGCCTCAACAACCCCGGTGGTTGCACCGGCCATGTCGTATTCGTCGGGCTCAAGCAGACCGGGGTGTTCGGCGGTCTCCCCGCCGAGCAACGCGGTGCCAGTCTCGGCACATGCCATCGCAATGCCCTTGACGATGGAGGCGATACGTTCGGGCACAACTGAACCGCACGCGATGTAGTCGGTCAGGAACAACGGTTCGGCTCCGACAACGACAAGGTCATCGACGAGCATGCCGACGAGGTCGAAGCCGATCGTGTCGTGCACATCCATGGCTTGGGCGATCGCAACCTTGGTGCCGACTCCGTCAGCGGAGGTCGCCAGTAGCGGCCGTTCGTACGATTTGAGCGCCGATGCGTCAAATAGGCCCGCGAAACCGCCAATGCCCCCCACCACTTCGGGTCGGCTCGCCTTGTCGACCCACTGCTTCATGAGGGCGACAGCGCGGTCGCCTTCATCGATGGAGACGCCGGCGCTCGCGTATGAGGTCACTGAATCACCTTGAGTTGCTGCACCGGATCGGGATCGAGCAGGCTCTTGCCGATGCGGTCGTCTTCGAAGAACGGCTCCGCCCCCTCGGGCAGCGGCACCGGGTAGATGCCGTCAAAGCAGGCGCGACACAGGTCGTTCTTGGGCACCTGCGTTGCTTCGATGAGTTCGTCGAGCTCGACATAGGCAAGTGAGTCAGCATCGATGGAGCGGCGAATCTCCTCGACGGACAACCCGTTGGCGACGAGCTCCGCGCGGCTGGCGAAGTCGATGCCATAAAAGCATGGCCATTTGACCGGCGGGCTGGAGATGCGCACGTGTACCTCGGCGGCGCCGGCTTCGCGAAGCATGCGCACGAGGGCACGCTGGGTGTTGCCGCGCACGATCGAGTCGTCGACGACCACCACGCGTTTGCCCTCGATGACGTCGCGCAACGGATTCAGCTTGAGTCGAATGCCCAGTTGCCGGATGGTTTGGCTCGGCTGGATGAAAGTGCGCCCCACATACGAGTTTTTGACCAGGCCGTGTCCGAACGGGATACCGCTTTCCTCGGCATAACCGATCGCGGCCGGCGTGCCCGATTCGGGGACCGGCATGACGAGGTCGGCCTCCACGGGGTTGGTGCGAGCGAGGCGGCGACCGGTTTCGACGCGCACGGTATGGACACGCTTGTCGGAGATACGCGTGTCAGGGCGGGCAAGGTAGACGAACTCGAAGAGGCAGCCCTTCGGTACGGGCGCCGCGAAATGTTCGGTGCGCAGGCCTCGTTGGTCGATGGCGATGAATTCGCCGGGCTCGATCTCGCGGATGTAGGAGGCACCGACAATGTCGAGGGCAGCGGTTTCGCTGGCAACGACCCAGCCTCGCTCGAGGCGTCCGAGCACGAGAGGCCGGATGCCTTGCGGATCGCGAGCGGCATACAGGGTGCCCTGATCCATGAAGACGAGCGAAAACGCTCCGTGCAGTTGGGGCAATACCTGGAGAGCGGCTTCTTCGACGCTGCGATCAGGGTATGAGGCCAGCAGGGCGGCCATGACTCCGGTGTCGCTGGTCATCTCGAGCCCGCCGCGGCCGACGCCGCCGAGCTCACCGGATTCGGTCGCGCGTGCGGCGGCGATGTCGACGAGCTCGCCGGTGTTGGTCAGGTTGCCGTTGTGCGCCAGCGCCACCGAACCGGTTGCCGTCGGGCGAAACGTCGGCTGCGCGGTTTGCCATACGCTGGCACCGGTGGTCGAATATCTCGTATGGCCGATGGCGAGTTCGCCCTGCAGCGATTCAAGGGTTGC
>JBBSRT010000208.1:0-2749 GCA_038242765.1 Propionibacteriales bacterium | reverse complement strand
GGCCACGTCGGACAGCCAAGGCCTGATGCGGTCAACCGGACCACAGCACCGGTGACGATGATGCCGATGTTGGCAATCAGCGAAGCCCACGCCCAACGCACGACGATGACGCGGTCAGGCGACTTGAACGACTCGATCATTCCCATGAAAACGTCCTGCTCGTGGCAACGGTGCCGGCGACCGCCCAGGCAATCAACACGGCAAAAACGATTGGAGCGGGAGTCTGCCCCGCAAAAGCATCACGGAGTCCTTCACCCAAAGCGGTCGATGGCAAAAATTGTATGACGTGTTGCAAGGCCTGCGGGTATCGCGATAGCGGCACCAGTACCGCACCGCCCACAAGCAACACCGCATACACCAGGTTTGCGACCGCCAACGTCGCTTCGGCGCGCAGGGCGCCGGCGATAAAGAGCGCGAGGCTTCCGAAAGCGAAGGTCGCCAGCAATGTCAATACGAGCAGCCAACCGAAGCCGCCGACCGCGCTCTCGGGCCGCCAGCCGAGGGCAAACGCAACAGCAGACAGCACGACGAGCTGTATTGCCTCGATGGCCAGCACGGCCAGCGTCTTGCCGGCCAGCAGACCAGAGCGAGACAGCGGTGAGGCGCCGAGGCGTTTGAGCACGCCGTAACGGCGTTCGAAACCGGTAGCTATCGCCAGCGACGTGAATGAGCTCGAAAGCACCGCCAGCGCCAGCACACCCGGAGCGACGACATCGATGGCCGAACGGGCACCGGTGCCAAAGTCGACGACCGACGAGGCCTTCGTTCCGGCGATCAGCAAAAGCAGCGGTATGACCAGCGCCAGGCCGACCTGTTCGCCGTTGCGCAGCAGCAGCCGCAACTCGATTGCAGCCTGCGATCGAACCATGGCCTGCAGCGGTGCGGCACCTGGTTGGGGCGAAAGGTTCATCGCAACTCCTTGCCAGTCAGGTCGAGGAATACGTCTTCCAGAGTGCGGCGTTCGACAAGCATCGTGGTGGGCATGACCGCGTTGGCTCCGCACCACGCGGTGAAGGCGGCAAGCAGGTCGACGCGTACCCCGCTGACCACATACGAGCCGGGTGCGTCGATACGGACCCTGGCTCCGGTGGGCAGTGCATCGGCGAGGCTGTCGACATCGACGTTGGAGTTGGTGGTGAACCGAAGGGCATCGGAGCTGCCCGCGGCGGTGAGCTGGGCCGCGGAACCGGCAGCGATGATGTGGCCCCCGTCGACGATGTGAATGCGGTCAGCGAGCGTCTCGGCCTCATCCATGAAGTGGGTGGTCAGCACCACGGTGACGCCGCCTGAACGCAGATCTTCGATCAGCTGCCAGGTCGCACGCCTGGCCTGCGGGTCGAGACCGGCGGTCGGCTCGTCCAAGAATACGAGCTCGGGCCGACCGACGATTGCCATCGCCAGGTTGAGTCGTTGTTGTTGACCGCCGGACAGTCGCCGGTACGGCGTACGACCGCACGAACCCAGGCCGAGTCGTTCGATGAGTGCATTGATGTCGAGGGGATGGGCATACAGCGATGCCATGTGGCGCAGCATCTCGTGACAGCGCACGCCGGTCCACGCGCCACCGTCTTGCAGCATCACCCCGACCCGTGGGCGCAAAGCCTTCGCATCGCTAATTGGATCGAGGCCCAGCACCCGTACCCGACCTGATTGCGGTCGACGGAAACCCTCGCACGTCTCGATCGTTGTCGTCTTGCCGGCGCCATTGGGACCCAGTATCGCGGTCACGGTCGCCGCGTCGATGGAAAGGTCGAGCCCGTTGACGGCGGTGACAGAGCCGTAACGCATGACGAGATCTTGGACCTCGACGACGGGCTGATTCACCGCATCAGTGTAGGTCGCCGGAGTGCCGGAGATATCGGCGGATACTCAGCTGCCCGACCGGGTCGGTCTAGGCTGACCTGCATGGAACTTCAGGTCATGCCGCCGATGAAGCCAATGCTGGCCAAGTCGGTTAAAGGCATTCCCGATCCGTCGTCTGTCGAGGGCGGCTTGTCCTTCGAACCCAAGTGGGACGGTTTTCGCTGCCTGGTTTTCCGCGACGGCGACGAGGTCGTCCTTGCAAGCAGATCGACCAAGGAGCTGAACCGCTATTTTCCCGAGTTGGTCGAGGCGCTGAAGGCCGAACTTCCGTCCCGCTGCGTCGTCGATGGGGAGATCTTCGTTGCGATCGATGGCCGGTTGGAGTTTGAGCGTCTGTCTGAGCGGATTCACCCGGCCAACTCACGCGTCAAGCTCTTGGCCGAACGGACGCCGTCATCGTTCGTGGCATTCGATTTGCTGGCGCTGGGCGACCGTTCACTGATGGACGAACCGTTTTCCATCCGACGCAACCTCCTTGAGGACGCGTTGGCGGGCGTCATGGCGCCGGTGCATGTGACCCGCACGACGACCGATCGTGCCGAAGCGCAGCGCTGGTTCGCGCAGTTTGAAGGCGCCGGACTCGATGGTGTGGTCGCCAAACCTCTCGACCGGCCGTATGCACCCGGCGGGCGCATCATGCTCAAGATCAAGCATGCGCGCACAGCTGACGTCGTCGTCGCGGGCTACCGGCTGCACAAGACCTCGACTACAGAGCGGCCACTACTTGGTTCGATGCTGCTGGGCCTCTACAACATTGAGGGTGCGCTCCAACATGTTGGCGTCTGTGCATCCTTCACTGACAGTCGGCGCGCCGAGTTGGCCGTTGAGCTCGATGAAATGCGCATCGGATTGGCCGACCATCCGTGGGGGCGCTGGCAGGACGCCG
>JBBSRT010000207.1:0-2795 GCA_038242765.1 Propionibacteriales bacterium | reverse complement strand
GCGGCGCAATGCCTGCTGCAATAGCACCGGAACTGACAAGGACGACCTCGTCGCCATTTACCCGAGCCGCTGCAAGGGTGTCGACGAGTCGATCAACGCGTGCATCATCTAGTCCGCCCTGAGCGGTTGTCAGCGACGATGACCCGACCTTGACCACGATGCGCACGTCAGTCGTCCTCCGAAAACCAGTCCGCATCAGTGTTGGCTGGATCGGCGGGCGAATCGTCGGGGGGCGTGCCACCGCGTTCGCGGATGGCGCGAGATTCGGCTTCTCGTTGGCGTTGCGTGGCCAACTCTTCGCGCCGTTGCTTACTAGTCCGTCGTGCATTGTCGTCGAAGCGGGCGTCCTCGCCGCGCGGACCGGCAAGGATTTCGGCGCCGGCCTGCACCTGCGGATCGAAATCGAAGATGACGGCATCCTTCTCATCACCGATGACGATGTCGTCGCCGGGTTTCGCGCCCAGTGCGATGAGCCTCTCCTCGATGCCGATTCGAGCCAGCCGGTCGGCGAGGAAGCCGACCGCTTCGTCGTTGGAGAAGTCGGTTTGGCGGACCCACCGTTTGGGTTTATCGCCGCGCACGACCCACTGGTTGTCGACATTGGTGATCGTGAATTCATCTCCGCTACCGGCTTCGCCCTGGGGCCGCAACACGATCCGGGTCACTTCGGCCACGGGCGCTGCATTGCGCTTTGCCTCGACGATGCGAGCCATCGCGAAGGTGAGTTCGCGCAAACCCGCGTGGCTGGCCGCTGAGACGTCGAAAACGTCGTACCCGCGTTGTTCGAGATCGGCCCGTACGAACTGGGCGATTTGGGCGGCATCGGGTACGTCGGTCTTGTTGAGGGCGATGAGACGAGGACGATCCTCAAGACCGCCGTATACGCGCAACTCATTTTCGATGACGTCCAGATCGGTCAACGGATCGCGACCAGGTTCGGCGGTTGCACAGTCGATCACATGGACCAGGGCCGCGCAGCGTTCGACGTGACGGAGGAAGTCGTGGCCAAGACCTTTGCCTTGGCTAGCTCCGGCGATGAGGCCGGGCACGTCGGCCACGGTGAAGGTCGTCGAACCGGCTACGACAACGCCCAGGTTGGGTATGAGCGTTGTGAACGGGTAATCGGCAATCTTGGGTCGCGCTCGCGACAACGCGGCGATGAGACTCGACTTACCTGCACTGGGAAACCCGACGAGACCGACATCGGCCACGACCTTGAGTTCGAGGGTGATGCTGAGTTCGTCGCCGGGTTCGCCCTTGAGCGCAAAGCCGGGTGCTTTGCGTTTGGAGGACGCCAACGCCGCGTTTCCCAGCCCTCCTCGGCCGCCGGCCGCGATGACGAGTTCGGTGCCTGGCCCGACGAGGTCGGCGATAATGTTGCCACTTTCGTCGCGCAGGACGGTACCGTCGGGGACGTTGAGCTTCAAAGAAGCACCATTTGCTCCGCTGCGGTTGTTGCCGGCCCCGTGACCGCCGTTGCCGCCGGATCGATGAGGTTCGTGGTGGTAGTCGATGAGGGTGGTTACATCGGCTGCGACATGGAGTGTGACGTCTCCCCCGTGGCCACCGTTGCCTCCGTCGGGGCCGCCGAGCGGTTTGAACTTTTCACGATGGACCGAGGCAATGCCGTTGCCGCCGGAGCCACCTGAAACATGGAGCGTCACTTGATCAATAAAGGTCGGTATGGCCATGATCGCCCCTTTCTGGTCAATGGACTCTGCTGATCAATGGGATTTGCTCGTCAATGGACTCTGCTTGTCAATGGGATCTGCTAACACGCATCGTGCCTGGACCCGTGCCGATACTTGAATTATGTCGATACGCGACGAGGGTGGCCCGCAGATGCGGACCACCCTCGTCTAAAACTTAGCGTCTGCTGTTATTCAGCGGGAACGATATTGATGACCTTGCGGCCACGTTGACGACCGAACTCGACAGCCCCGGCAGCCAGCGCGAACAGGGTGTCGTCACCGCCACGGCCGACGTTGGTGCCGGGATGGAAGTGGGTGCCGCGCTGACGAACAATGATTTCGCCCGCGTTGACTGCTTGACCGCCAAAGCGCTTGACGCCCAGGCGTTGGGAGTTTGAGTCGCGACCGTTGCGGGTCGACGCTGCGCCCTTTTTATGTGCCATCTGTCAGGCTCCCTTACTCACGTCGGTGATCAACACCTGGGTGTACTTCTGACGATGCCCCTGGCGCTTTTTGTATCCGGTCTTGTTCTTGTATTTCTGAATGATGATCTTGGGTCCCTTTGACTGACCAAGGACCTCTGCATTGACCTTCACCTTTGCAAGGGTGTCTGCGTCAGCGGTCACCGAATCTCCGTCGACGAAAAGGACGGCTGGCAGAGCAACAGACTCGCCTTGAGCAGTCGAGACACGATCAATCTCGATGACATCGCCGGCAGCGACCTTCTGCTGCTGGCCGCCACTGCGCACGATTGCGTAGACCACGGGTGTACTTCCTCACTTGGTTCAAGAATTCGGGGCGCGTCGTCGACGCACGAATGTGGGCACGCAAAGCGCACCGAGGCATTAGTTTACAAAGCGTTACCCTTGTCCGTCAAAACGGGTACGTCCGAGGCGCCGGAAGGGTCCACGTCCCCGCCACCATTGGCGGCCTCGGTTGGTGCTTTTGGGCCGCTGTCATCGACCTTCTGCGGTGCGGTTTCGGTGGCTGCGGGAGCCGTCGACAAAGGGGCCGGGTCGGCAGTCGGCTGTTGATTCGGTGCTGGCTGCGTGTCCGGCTTCTTTTCATCGGCCGGTGGTTTGTCCGGCTTCTTCGCACTCGGCG
>JBBSRT010000206.1:0-2814 GCA_038242765.1 Propionibacteriales bacterium | reverse complement strand
GACCACGCCGATCGCGACCGGGGCGCGTGGGCTCTCCACCGCGAAGGTTTTCGCCGCCGATGGCACGCTGGTGGCCACCGTCGCCCAAGAGGGTCTGATTCGCCCGATTGAACCTTCTGGTCCGCGCCAGATGCGTGCAAGCGCCTAGTTGTCCCCACTCCATCGGTCCCGTCGGTGAACGTCGGCAAGGTCCGCTTGGGCGCTTGACATGACCCCGAGGGGCGCCAAAATCATCGCAGCACAGGCGATCAGAGCCAGCAGCGGTCTTTTCCGGCGAAGATGTTGAGGGATGGGTTTCCCTCCGGTGACGCTACTGAAATGACGACGACGGAGACCAGCGGCTATTGGCTGGTTACAATCTTTCCCACCAGGTGTGGCACCGGTTTTTTGGCGCCGGTGACGCCGAAAATGCGTTGATCCTCGGTTTTGGCGGTGCCGAAGATGACGGTGCCGGGCAGCAGGATCGGCTTCTTGAACTCCACATCGACTCTGAAACTGGCCGGCAACCTGTTGTGCAGCGCGGCCAGGCAGCGGGCCTTGGTCCACATGCCGTGGGCAATGTTGGTAGGGAAGCCGAATGCTTTTGCCGTAAGAGGATAGAGGTGGATCGGGTTGCGATCGCCTGAGACCGCACCATAGCGGCGCCCAAGATCGGATTTCAGAGTCCAATGCACGACGCCGTCGGGCGGGTCGATGCCATCGAGAGGAGCAGCAAAGGGCTCTTTGTCGCCGTTCTTGCCGCGGGCAAACAGCGTCATGATTTCGTCCCAGACGACGTCACCCTTGATCGATGCGGTTGTGACGATGTCGATCAGGCTGCCCTTGGGATGAGGGCGGAGGTTTGCGGCGCGCACGGCGACATCGAAGCGCTCGCATGCGCCGATTGGCCGACGCTGGTTGATCGTGTTCCGCAGGTGCACCAAACCCATCGGCGCGAACGGAAATGAGGTGTTCGTCATCAGCGCCATGTGCAGCCCAAAAGCGGCCAGATGTGGATAGGTCGCAGGCAACGTGTCGCCGGGAGCGAAACCACATACCTCGTTGTACCTGTGCAGATGCGACCTGTCGGTGGTGACTTCGCGCCGCGTCAGCACCGAGTCGGGCACCCGCGCGCCTATGTGCTTGATGCCCGGCAGCTTTCCCACAAGCGGCAGTGCCGGTAATGCCGCCCTCACCATCAGCGGCAGCGTCGCGGGTGCGGAGTCGTAGTCGCGCGCCCTCATTTCAGGCGCCCAGCAGACTCTGCCCGCACACTCGTACGGTGTTACCTGAAACGGCAGCGGAGCCCGGATTGGCATACCAGGCGACGGTCTCGGCGACGTCGATCGGTTTACCTCCCTGCGACATGGAATTCATCCGGCGGCCGACCTCACGGATTGCTAACGGGATGGTCTTGACCATGTCGGTTTCGATGACCCCGGGGGCGACCGCGTTGACGGTGATGCCGTCTTTTGCGATGCGTCGCGACAACTCGTTGACGAAGCCGATAACGCCGGCCTTCGAGGCTCCATAGTTGGTCTGCCCGTTGTTGCCCGCGATGCCGGCGATGGAGGAGACGCCAATGACGCGACCGTTGGCCCGGATCAGGTCTTGGGCCAGGAGTTCGGCGGTGATGCGTTGCGGGGCGCCGACATTGATGTCGACAACCAGGCTCCAGTTTTCGGGAGTCATGTTTTGGAGGCGTTTGTCGCGGGTGATCCCGGCGTTGTGGACGACGATGTCCACGCCGCCATGGTTGGTAGCGAGATATTTTGCGATGTGGGCAGGTGCGTCCTTTTGGGTGATGTCGACGGTGATTAATCCACCCTCGAGTTCGGTCATCACCGCCTTGAGTTCTTCACCCAGTTGGGGCACGTCGAGTCCTACGATTGTCGCACCATCGCGGTGTAACGTGCGGGCCATGGCCTCGCCGAGTCCGCGCGAGGCTCCGGTGACAAGGGCGACCATTCCTGTCAGCGGCTCGACCGGGTCGGCGGCACGCTGGGCGGCTACGAGTTCGGTGGCTCCAACGCGCACGACCTGACCTGAAACGTAGGCCGACTTCGGGGAAAGCAGAAAGTCGAGCGTCGAGCCAAGTGATGCCTCGGCCCCCTTGCCGACATACACAAGATTAACGGTGCTGCCGCGCCCGATCTCCTTGCCCAGTGATCGGGTGATTCCTTCGAGCGCGCGTTGCGCGATGGCAGTGCCGTCGGTTGTTGCTGCTTCGGGCAGCGTACCGATAATGACCACGCGGCCGGACCGTTCAACTTTGCGCAACACGGGGGTGAGGAACTCCTGCACCTCGACGAGGTCGGCTGGTCCGTTGATACCGGTCGCGTCGAAGACGATCCCCTTATAGGTCGAGCCGTCGTTCGGTTCGGTGGCGGTTGCGATGTCACTTGCCGCCAATGTTTCGACCAACCTTGCGCCGAGAACGGTCGTCTTGGCGGCGCCGACCAGAACCGTGCCGGTTACGAGTTGATCACCTTCATGCCAACGATCTAAGAACGGAGGGTTCGGTAAGCCGAGATTCTTGACGAGGAACTTCCCGAGCGGATTGTGAGCCAGTGCCTGATAACGGTCGCTCATTGAACGATGTGTCCTATCTCTCGCATACCAACGGTATCTGGATTCGCTGTGAAACTGTAGCCTCTGGGTACAACCTCAGTCCACATGATCCCAGTGTGGCCCTCATAACGTTTGACCACCATCGGTCGCGACAAGCTAGGAGCAGGCAATGGCTGGCAAGGCATCGACAAGCAAGGCATCGGCGGACAAGTCTCCCGCGGGCGAGTCCACTGCACCAGGAAAAAATGCCGCAACAGTCCGCCG
>JBBSRT010000205.1:0-2821 GCA_038242765.1 Propionibacteriales bacterium | reverse complement strand
GCCGATTCGACGAGACGCAGGCCCGCGAGGTCGCCCGCTGGTTCAGGGCCAAGGGCATCGACACCCTGGGTGTATGCCTCCTTCACGCCTATGCCAATCCCGCCCACGAGCAACAAATGCGCGCCATCTTGGCCGAAGAACATCCTGATGCGGTCGTGTCCGTGTCCTCTGAGGTTTTGCGCGAATACCGCGAATATGAGCGCTCGATGACGACGCTGGTCGACGCCTCGGTTAAACCCAAACTCTCGGGCTACATCGCCAACATCAAGGAGCGGCTCGACGCGTTCACCTCGAGCGACGACGGACGCAACATTCCATTTGATGTGATGAAGTCCAACGGCGGCGTTCTGAGCGCCGACGAGGTCGTCAATCAACCCATCACGACCGTGCTTTCGGGCCCGGCCGCCGGCGCCCTCGGTGCCGCGCTCATCGCCCGGGTTGCCGGCTTCGACCGGGTGCTGACCTGTGACGGCGGCGGCACCTCGACCGACGTTTCGGTTGTCATCGACGGCGAACCGACGCTCACCACCGAGGGGTCGGTGGGCGTCTACCCCAGCAAGATTCCGATGATCGACGTCGTCACGGTCGGCGCCGGTGGCGGCTCCATCGCTTGGCTTTCACCCGAGGATGCGCTCAAAGTCGGGCCCGCGTCGGCGGGGGCTGATCCCGGCCCGCTGTGTTACGGCAAAGGCGGCAAGGACGTCACCATCACCGACGCCCACGTCATGCTGGGCCGCATCCCACCGCACCTTCTTGGTGGCGAGATTTCTCTCGACGCCGAAGCCGCCCATACTGGAGTCGTTGAGTTGGCCGCCAAACTCGACCTCACCCCCGAAGAGTGCGCCGCCGGAATCCTCGAGATTTCAGCCTGGAATCAAGCCAACGCGCTTCGGCAGATCACCGTCAAACGCGGTCTCGACGTCCGCGACTTCACCCTCACCACGTTTGGTGGCTCGGGCTCCCTGCTGTTGTGCCGCCTCATGGACATCCTCGACGTGCCGACCGTGCTCGTCCCGCCCAATCCGGGCAACGTTTCGGCTTTCGGTTTGCTCACCGTGGACGTCAAAAACGACTATGTGCAAACCCACGTCACGCTCCACGATCACCTCGAGACGACAACCCTGGCCTCCTACTTCGACGAACTCACCGAACGTGCTGCCGATGCACTCGACCGCGAAGGCTTCCCGGCCGATCAGCACCGTTTTGTCCGTACGGCCGACCTGCGCTATTTCGGTCAGGCCTTCGAAGTGCGGGTGCCGGTGGATGAGGGTGCCATCGACCAGGCTTTGGTCGACGCGACCGCTCAACGCTTCCACGACGAGCATCGCGCACTGTATGGATACGACTTTGCCGGCGACAAGACCCAACAGGTCGAATGGGTGAATCTGCGCGTGTCAGGCATCGGTCCGATCCAGCGCCCCGAGATCCTCGCAACCCCCCCGGCACGTGACGCGGCTCCGACGACCAGCGGGCGGCGCCCCGTCTGCTTCGACACC
This sequence comes from Propionibacteriales bacterium, assembly GCA_038242765.1. GTDB lineage: Bacteria > Actinomycetota > Actinomycetes > Propionibacteriales > Nocardioidaceae > JBBSRT01. Next base: position 1,325 of record JBBSRT010000205.1, on the reverse strand, counting down.
GCCCAAGGATTTGTCGACACACCGGTTTATTGGCGACCCGACCTGGCGGCGGGGACACAAATCGCCGGCCCGTTAATCATTGAAGAGTTCGGATCGACGGTGCCGGTCCACCCCGGTTTCGTTGCCCGTGTCGATGACTATCTCAACATTCTTGTCACCCGCGAAGGAGCCTGTGCATGACCACCTCCCGACAGGCACCCACCCAGGTCCCCTTCGACACGTTGACCAGCGACGCGGGCGCTTCGGCCGACCCGGTGCTCGTCGAGATCGTCCAAGGCAGCCTCGCCTCGGTCGAGATGGAGGTCGAAACCGCGATCGCCCGTACGTCACGCTCGCCGATGATCCGCGACGCCCACGACTTCCGCGCGGGCATCCACGACCGTTTGTTGCGCAAGCTGACCGGCCGCTCCTACAGTGCGCTCGTCCACCCCATCGCCAGGGATTTCCCGCTCAAGGAGATGGTGCCCGGCGACGTCTTCTTCCACAACGACGTCTACCAATCCGAGGGCGGTATCGGCCACCTTCCCGACCTTTGCGTCACGGTGCCGGTATTCCACACCGACGTCGAGACCGGCAAACCGACAGTCGTTGCCTTCGTACAGGCCTTCGGACACCACGATGACATCGGCGGCGCGGTGCCCGGCTCCATGCCCAGCAACGCGACCTCGGTCTTCGAGGAAGGCCTCATGGTTCCGCCCATCAAGCTGTGGGATGCGGGCAAGCCGGTTCGTTCGGCGCTCGCGATCATGACCCGCAACTCTCGTATGCCCGACGCGCTGGCGGCCGACCTCGATGCCGAATGCTCCGCCTGCCTGATGGGAGCGCGCCGCCTCGGCGAACTCTTCGGCCGCTATGGACGTGAGGTCGTCGAGTCGTGCTTCGATGCGATCATCGACCGCACCACCCAGACCTACCGGCGCGAAATTCTCAGTCAGATCCCCGTCGGAGAATGGGTCTGGGAGGACTACGCCGAGCACGACGGCGTCGATGCGCCGAAACTGCATACGCAGCGCATCACGTTGACGCGCACGTCGGCCGAGGACGAGGGCGGCGAACGGCTGATTCTCGACTTCGCCGGCACGTCTCCGCAGGCCAAGGGACCGATCAATCATTGTGGCGACTACTCCGATGGCGTCTTCCTCAAGAAGTGGCTCGCGCCGATCCTGCGCAACCTGGCCGAAACGCCCGAACGCATGGCCGAGCTCGATGTCAATGAGGGCATCGTGCCACTCATCGAAATGCGTTTCCCACCCAAGGGAACCTTGTTGACGCCGATCTTTCCGGCGCCGACCAATGCCCGTACGTTCGTCATCCTGCGACTGCTG
>JBBSRT010000204.1:0-2844 GCA_038242765.1 Propionibacteriales bacterium | reverse complement strand
TCCTTCTCGTGTGACTACATCAGACGCCTGCTGTTGACCGATGACGACCTTGGAGCGACCGTCGCCGATCGGCAGGCAAAACTTGAGCGTGGCGGCCTGACCATCAAGTCCAATATCGACATCCGCATGCAGAAGGCCGCCAACAAGGCCGTCAAAGCAAACGTGCGCGCCAAGGACAAAGCCATCGGCGCCATCGCGATGGTTGAACCCGGCACAGGCAACGTCAAAGGTTTGGCACAGTCGCGCCCGATGGGCGCGGACAAGAAGGCCGGCGAGTCCTACATCAACTTCACCGTTCCGCCCAAGTATGGCGACTCGGGTGGCTTCCAGGCCGGTTCGACCTTCAAGATCTTCACGCTCGCGGCGGCGCTGAAAAAGGGTCTGCCACCCACCACGTCTTTCAACTCTCCACCCAAGGTGACCGTGCCGGCAGGTACCTATTTCGACTGCGAAGGGAGCGGAACGGCTCCGTGGACGGTAGCCAACTCAACCAAGTCTGGCCGGATGAACATGTATACCGGTACCCGGCTGTCGGTGAACACTTATTTCGCACAACTCGAGAAGGCAGCAGGCCTGTGCAACACGGTCAAGGCCGCCGAGGCGATGGGAATCCGCGTCCCCTTCGACCCTGACAAAAACGTCACCGACCAGGTGCCCTCGTTTACCCTTGGTGTGACATCGGTTAGCCCGCTGGACATGTCCGCGGCTTACGCGACCGCCGCCTCGGGAGGCATCTACTGTGTGCCGCGACCGATTGCCTCGATCGAAGACCGCGCAGGAAAGAAGATCAAGAGCTATCCCAAAAAGTGCAAGCGGGTCATGGACAAGGGCGACGCCGCCGTCATCAACGACATCCTCCGCGGAGTGCAGGCTCCGGGGGGCTTCGGCGGCGCCGTCGGTCTTGGGCTCAACAAGCAGTCTGCCGCCAAAACGGGCACCACTGAAAAGAATCGTGCGGTTTGGTATGCCGGATATACCCCGGAGTTGTCGACCGCAGCGATGATCGCCGGCGCCAACAGCAAGGGCGTGCCGATCCCCCTCGCCGGCAATAGCGTGAACGGACGCATCGTGGGCTTCGACCAGGCCGCAGGAAGCCTGCTGGCCGGACCCATGTGGAAAGCGGCCATGGGCGTCATTCAAAACTATTTGCCGTCCACGACATTCGCTCCGCCGCCGACACCTGAGCCTCCGCGTTATGTCCCGCCAGCACCGTCAACACAGAACCCCGATCGCGGCAACGATCGGGGCAACGCCCAAAAACCGGGCAACAAACCCGACAATAACCGGGGCGGCAAGAAGGACAAGGGCGACGACTAAGCGCCCAAATGGCGTTTGACCTCGGCTGCCACGCTGCCGCCTTCTGCCCGTCCGCGCACCTTCGGTGACACCATGCCCATGACCTTGCCCATCGCTTTCATACCCTGACCAGCGGTTCCGCTCTCCTCGACAGCTGCCGCGACGATCGATGCCACTTCTTGTGCGGACATCGGTTCGGGCAGGTAGACGGCCAAGATTTTAGCCTCTTCGCGCTCCTTGTCGGCAAGTTCTGGTCGATTGCCGGCGTCGAAAGCTTCGGCTGACTGCCGGCGCTTCTTGGCTTCGGCGCTCAAGACGTCCAAGACTTCGGCGTCGCTGAGTTCGCGGGCGGTTTTGCCGGCAACTTCGGCGGTCGAGATCGCCGTGAGAACCATCCGCAGCGTCGAGGACCGCAGCGCCTGTCGGCCCTTGATCGACTTGGTGAGATCAGAGCGGAGGCGTTCTTTGAGTTGGGCCATGGGTTAAGTCTGGCACCACCGCCTGTGAGAGCCTAGTTGCGTGTTGATCACAAGAATCCTGGGTGGGACTGTTGCCGCAGGTTGCGCTTGCGTGGCCTATGGCGCGTTGTATGAACGTAACGCATTCACGCTGCGGCGCTTCACCGTACCGGTGTTGCCCGCGGGCAGTGCACCATTGCGGCTCCTGCACATTTCCGATGCACACATGACGCCGGGCCAGCACCACAAACAGCGATGGTTGCGTGACCTGAGCGACTTGAAGCCCGACCTCGTAGTGACCACGGGTGACAATCTGGCCGACCCCGACTCCGTGCCGGTCATCCTCGACGCGTATGACGCTCTTCTTGACCTACCGGGTGTCTTCGTGTTCGGTTCGAACGACTATTTTGCTCCCGAGGCTCGCAATCCACTGCGCTATCTTGTCAGCGGCACCGGAACGACAACTGTTCCCGCCAATCCGAACCTGCCATGGCGCGAACTGCAGGCTGCGTTCACCGACCGCGGTTGGCTTGATCTCAACAATCATCATGGCGAGCTCGAGGTCAACGGGCAACAGCTTTGCTTTGTCGGTGTTGACGACCCGCATCGCGGTTATGACCAGCTGGACTCCATACCCGCAGATGCCGCCGCTGACCTGGCGATCGGCGTGGCGCATGCTCCCTATCTTCGCGTGCTCGACCGCTGGAACGAGTTAGGTTATCCCATGTTGCTTGCTGGCCACACCCACGGTGGACAGTTGTGCGTGCCCCGATATGGCGCCTTGGTCACCAACTGCGACCTCGACCGCAAACGCGCGAAGGGCCTCCACCAACATCAGGTCGGCGACAACCGACCGTCGTGGTTGCACGTGTCGGCCGGCCTTGGCACCAATCCGTATGCACCGATCAGGTTCGCCTGCCGCCCCGAAGCATCGCTCCTCACGCTTACTGCGATAGACTCGCCCGGCTCCTGAAAATTGGAGCATTTCGGGCTGTGGCGCAGTTTGGTAGCGCGCGTCGTTCGGGACGACGAGGCCGCAGGTTCAAATCCTGTCAGCCCGACGATGTGATGTCTCAGGACATAGGAAACT
>JBBSRT010000203.1:0-2893 GCA_038242765.1 Propionibacteriales bacterium | reverse complement strand
TGGTGTCACGAGAGAGTAGGGCCATGACACAGCCAGGCACAGCGACACAGCCCGAACAGCGGCGCGCAGCCCTCGGCCCGGACGTCCTGCTGTTTTGCGCTGCGTTCACCCTCGGCGTTCTGGCCTTTGTTGCCTCGTATGTCATTCTCGACGTGACGTCGCCGGCAGCGCAGCGGTGACTACTGGTCGCTTGGCCTCTCCGACTCGCTCATGCTGTCCGGACTCGTTGCCGGAGAGTTCTTCATGTTGTGGAACAACGGCCTGCGCCAAGGTCATCGCGGGCACAGCATCGGCAAACACCGCATGGGATTGCGCGTCGTCGACGTCGCGACGGGTAAGCCCGCCGGTTGGGGGCGGGGGCTGCTGCGGGGCATCATCTTGGTGCTGCTGCTTGACTGGTCGATCGCGGCCATCCCCGTCAACCTGCCGACCGTTTCGCGCGAGTTCACGCCCGACTCATGGCATTTTGGCGGCGCCGCCTATATCGCTCTGCTCATTTTGGTCGTGCCGATGCTGCTGCGGACCAGTCGCGGTTTTGCCGATGTTGTCACCCGTACGACCGTGGTCGAGGCAGAGGGAGTCGACGCACGGACCTCGCCACGCGAGCAACGCCTGCTGGTTGTGCTTGATGTAGTCGGGGTCCTCGGCGTCCTTGCGGTTGCGGCCAACTATCTGGCGTTCTACGGCCCGTTCTTGGCACGCTTCCCGTCGTTTTTCTGAGACCGCAACGAGTCGTTGGTGCTGACCGCCCACGCGTTTTGTACGCCGCCCACGTGTCGTAACCCGTGGGCAGTGCACAAACCCCACGGGCCCGTGGGGTTCCAACAGTGCGGGAAGTCGGCGGTGGAGTTTGTCAACCACCTGATGTATCTTGATATCAAGATACATTTGCTTCAGAAGTTAGGCAGACCTGAGAACCCTGCATCGTCGTCTGCTCGGCAGGATGGCAGTGCCTCACACGTCAAGGAGAAACCATGGCTGTCGACAGCTACAAGTCCAAAAGCACGCTCCAGGTCGGAGCAGACTCCTACGAAATCTACCGATTGGACGCGGTAAGCGGCGACGGATTCGATGTAGATTCGCTGCCCTACAGTCTCAAAGTATTACTCGAAAACCTGTTACGGACCGAAGATGGCGCCAACATCACCAAAGAGGACATCGAGGCACTCGCCGGCTGGGACGCCAACGCAAACCCGAGCACTGAAATTCAGTTCACCCCCGCGCGCGTCATCATGCAGGACTTCACCGGCGTGCCGTGCGTGGTCGACCTTGCCGCGATGCGCGAAGCCATGACCGACCTCGGCGGTGACGCAACCAAAATCAACCCGTTGGCGCCAGCCGAAATGGTCATCGACCACTCCGTCATCGCCGACGTATTCGGCACCCCTCAGGCTTTCGAACGCAATGTGGAGATCGAGTATGAGCGCAACCGTGAGCGCTACCAGTTCTTGCGCTGGGGTCAGGGCGCCTTCGACGACTTCAAGGTCGTTCCGCCGGGCACCGGAATCGTCCACCAGGTCAATATCGAACACCTCGCCCGCGTCGTCTTCACGCGCGACAACAACGGCGAAACCGTCGCCTATCCCGACACCTGTGTGGGCACCGACTCCCACACAACGATGGTCAACGGGCTCGGAGTAGTCGGCTGGGGCGTTGGCGGCATTGAGGCCGAAGCGGCCATGCTCGGCCAGCCAGTCAGCATGCTCATACCCCGCGTCGTCGGGTTCAAGTTGTCGGGCGAACTGCCCGAGGGCGCGACCGCAACGGACCTCGTGCTGACCATCACCGAACAGCTTCGTCACCATGGCGTTGTCGGCAAGTTCGTCGAGTTCTACGGGGCTGGTGTCAGCGCTGTGCCCCTGGCTAACCGCGCCACGATCGGCAACATGAGCCCCGAATACGGGTCGACGATCGCCGTCTTCCCGATCGATGACGAAACACTCAAATATTTGCGACTGACCGGCCGCGACGAAAAGCAGATTTCACTCGTTGAAGCCTATGCCAAAGAGCAGGGCCTGTGGCATGACGTGGACCGCGAACCGCGCTACTCAGAATATCTTGAGCTCGACCTTTCCACTGTGGTGCCGTCGATCGCCGGGCCGAAGCGTCCCCAAGACCGGGTGTCGCTGTCCGACGCAAAGCAGAGCTTCCGCTCCTCGCTCATCGACTATGTCGAAGGGGACTTCGCGATCCCCAAGGGCCGCGCCGACCAAGCATCGGCGGAGTCGTTCCCGGCTAGCGACTCTCCGGCCGTGTTCGGCAAGAGCACTGCCGAAGATCGTCCGCAACTGCGCGACGAAATCGACGTGACCCACCGACCACGCAATCCGCAACAGGTGACCCTCGACGACGGCACGACCTACGAGGTGGACCACGGTGCGGTAGCGATCGCGGCCATCACGTCGTGTACCAACACCTCCAACCCGTCGGTGATGATCGGTGCTGCTCTGCTGGCGAAGAAGGCAGTCGAAAAGGGACTGAGCAGCAAGCCGTGGGTCAAGACGACGCTGGCCCCGGGTTCGAAGGTGGTCTCGGACTACTACGAACGCTCAGGACTGACGCCCTACCTCAACAAGCTCGGATTCAACCTCGTCGGTTATGGCTGCACAACCTGCATCGGCAACTCCGGTCCACTCATTCCCGAGGTCAGCAAGGCCGTCAACGACGGCGATCTAGCCGTCGTGTCGGTGTTGTCGGGCAACCGCAACTTCGAAGGCCGCATCAACCCGGACATCAAGATGAACTACCTCGCGTCGCCGCCGCTCGTGGTGGCCTATGCATTGGCCGGCTCCATGGATGTCGACCTCTTCAATGATCCGCTCGGCCAAGACACCGACGGCAACGACGTCTACATGGCAGACATCTGGCCCACCCCGACCGAGATCGAGGACGT
>JBBSRT010000202.1:0-2935 GCA_038242765.1 Propionibacteriales bacterium | reverse complement strand
TCCGGATGGCCGTAGTTGCCGAATTCGTCATACGTGACCATGACTTGCGGCCTGGTCTCGCGAATGATCTCGACCAACAGGTTTGCCGCCTCGGTGAGATCGGCATGCCAAAACGTGTCGGGGCGGGTCGCATCGGCGACGGTGGCGCTGCCGTCTTCGGCCCATTTCATGCCCGAGTCGCGGAAGTGGCCCGGCCCGCCAAGGAAGCGGTGGTCGGTCACGCCGATCGCCGCCATCGCGGCGTCGAGCTCGCCGACGCGGTGTGGCCCAAGAGCGTCGTCGCGGTCGGCGGCCAGGTGGGCGAGCTCGGGACCGAGGATCTCGCCTTCCTCGCCCAGGGTGCAGGTCACGAGGGTGACTTGGGCGCCTTCGGCAACATATTTGGCCATGGTGGCCGCATTGTTGATCGATTCGTCATCGGGATGGGCATGCACCAACAACAGTCGGCGGTCATTCGAAGGCATGGAGTCAGTTTACTGGCCGACAGCACGGCGCATGTTCGACGCCGAACTCAGCGCTTTTCGTGTGACCACTCCAGGAGCCGTTTGAGCGGCCACGTCGTGATGATCCGTTCGGGTGGGACGCCGTGGGTCTGCGCCAGCTCGGCGCCATAGTCGAGGAAGTCGAGCTGTCCGGGGGCATGGGCGTCGGTGTCGATCGCAAAGAGGCAGCCCATGTCGACGGCAAGCTCGATTAAGGGGCCGGGCGGATCGAATCGTTCGGGTCGCGAATTGATCTCGACGGCGACGTCGAAACGCTCACAGGCGGCAAAGACGATTTCGGCGTCGAATTCCGACTCGGGGCGTTTCACCTGCGTGCCGTCGAGCTTGCGTCCAGTGCAGTGGCCCAAAATGTTGGTGTGCGGATCGGCGATCGCGGTGACCATACGGCGGGTCATCGGCTGCTCGGCCATCCGCAACTTGGAGTGGAGGCTCGCCACGACGATGTCGAGCTTGCTAAGCATCTCCGACGTCTGATCGAGTGCTCCGTCGTCAAGGATGTCGACCTCGATGCCGGTCAATAACGTGAAGTCGTCGTAGCCTTCGTTGACCTCGGCCACGACGTCGAGCTGCTCGGCGAGGCGCTCGACGGACAACCCGTTCGCGATCCGCAACCGCGGCGAATGGTCGGTGAGAGCCTGATATTCGCGCCCGCGCCAGTGCGCTGCTCGCGCCATCTGGGCAGGGGTCGACCCGCCATCGGACCAGTCGGAGTGGCTGTGCAGGTCTCCGCGCAACATTGAACGCAGCTCGGCTCCGCCTGTGGCCAACGGCTCGGTGTTGCGTTCGCGCAACTGACTCAGGTAGTCGGGGACGTCATCGCGAAGCGCCTGCGAAATCACCTCATACGTCCGCTTGCCAATGCCCTTGATGGACTTCAGGCGCCCCGTTTGGGCGGCGTCAGCGAGCTCAGCCCGGCTCATCGACGCGATCGTCTTGGCGGCGGTGCGGAAGGCTTCGACCTTGTAGGTGACCGCGCGTTCGCGCTCCAGCCAGAAGCCGATCTCGCTCAGCGCTTCAATCGCGTCCATGGCCACCATCTTGCTATCCCGGCCATCAATATTCCATCCGAGATGATTGGATCGACGTATGACTGTGTCCTATCCCCGTATGGCCGCCCGCACGCTGCGCTTCACCCTCGGCATCCCCCGCAACATCACGGTCAGCGCAGACGGCAAGAAGGTCTACTTCATTCGTACGCCCGACGGGGTCAGCCGCACCGGCTGTCTGTGGGAATTCGACGTCGACAGCGCACAGGAATCGTTGCTGGTGGATCCGACTGAACTCTTGGGCGATGCCGGTGAGCAACTCTCGACACAGGAGCAGTCGCGACGTGAACGCAGCCGCGAATCAGCCGCCGGCATCGTCAGCTACGCCCTCGATCGTGAAGCGCACATCGCCGCCTTCGCGCTTTCGGGCCGACTGTGGACCATCGACCTGCATACGCGGTCGGTGACTGCGCTGACCGAGGCAGCATCGGACGCCGTCATAGACCCGAGGCCAGATCCGAGTGGTCGCCTCATCGCCTATGCCGCTGGCCGGTCGCTGCGGGTCATCGGCGTAGACGGCAGCAACGATCACGAGGTCGTCGGCCCGGACACTTCAACGCAGACGTGGGGGCAGGCCGAATTCATCGCCGCCGAGGAGATGTACCGCTATCGCGGATTCTGGTGGTCGCCCGATGGCGCCTCGCTGCTCGTCGAGCGTTTCGACGAGGCGCCGATGCAGACGTGGCACATTGCCGACCCCGCAAATCCGGACCGCAGGCCTGTCACGCAACGCTATCCGGCGGCCGGCACGGCCAATGCCGAGGTGACGTTGTGGCACATCTCGGTTGGTGGCGAATCCACCAACGGCGTGCAGGCGGAGGCAGTGCGCACGGAGGTGGTGTGGGACCGCGAACGGTTCGAATACCTCATGGATGTGTCCTGGAACCGCCATGGCGCTCCGGTCATCCAGGTCTTGAGCCGTGACCAACGCCAATCCCAGGTGCTGGGAGTGGATGTCGCGAGTGGCCGCACGACGATGTTGCGCGACCTGGCCGATGACGACTGGATCGAGGTCACGTCGACTGCTCGTTTTGCGCCGGGAGGCCAACTGATCACGGTCGAAGATGTCGACGGCGCGCGACAGGTCGTCATTGACGGGCAGCCTTGCGGCGAAGTGTCATGGAACGTCCGCGGCATCGTCGCCGTCGACGACCAGGGTGTCATCGTCACCGCCTCGAAAGAGCCGTCCCAGGTCCAGGTTTTGCGATTCGGCCTGAACCGCGCGGATGGCGCTGCGGTGGACGAGTTGACCTCCGGCCCGTTCGTGCACAGCGCTGTCGCCGCAGCCGGCACCACGGTCATCAGCTGTTCAGCTTTCGATGCGACATGCCCCGAGATCACCGTCCGCCGCGACGGCCGCACCGTCGGCGAGCTCAGGGTATTGAG
>JBBSRT010000201.1:0-2936 GCA_038242765.1 Propionibacteriales bacterium | reverse complement strand
CGGACTCGGGAATACCGTCGAGCATGGCACCGAGCACGAGCGCGCCACCAGCGCCACCGGCCTGCTGGCCACCGGATCGTTTGCGGTGTTCGGCGCCCCGGTGGTCGAGGATCCAATCGCCGGCGAAAAATACCAGGGCTCCGGCGACGAGACCTAAAATGATCGGCCATGCTCCGGAGTTCTCAAAACCCTTCTCGACGAGTTCGAAGGCGACCGCGGAGATGAGCACGCCTGCGCCGAAAGCCATCACGAGTCCAACGATGCGTGAAGGGATGGACCATGCCAGGCCGATCCCGGCGCCTACCAGCAGCGCGAAACCACCGGTGAACCCCCAGAAGGCCGCCTCAAGCATCAGCGGTGGGATCTGATTGGCTTCGCTCCTCTGGGTTCGCAGTCTCATCGACTGGTGTATTGCCGCGTTGCGCACCGTGGCGCCGCAGCAGGAGGAAGGCGAGCGCCAGCACAAACAGGATCATCGAGGTCCACACGTTGATGCGGAACGGACCGATGTCGTTGGCAGGGTCGATGCGCATCAGTTCGATCCAGGTGCGGCCCATCGTGTAAAGCATGACGTACAGCGCGAACACCCTGCCGCCGCTGAGTCGGTAGCGGCGATCGATCCACAGGATCAGGAGCGCAGCGCCGAGGTTCCACAGTGATTCATACAGGAAGGTCGGATGAAACGTCGCGAACTGTTCGTAGCCGTCGGGCCGGTTGGCCACATCAATCTTGAGCCCCCACGGCAGGCTAGTGGGTTTACCGAAAAGCTCTTGGTTGAAGTAATTGCCCCAACGTCCGATGGCCTGCGCAATCAGGATTCCCGGCGCCAAAGTGTCGGCTACCGCCACAAAACTGACGTTGTTGATGCGGCAGGCGATGTATCCGCCCACCGCACCCAGCGCGACGGCGCCCCAGATGCCGAGTCCACCTTGCCAAATGTAGAGCGCCTCGACCGGGTTGCGGCCGGGCCCAAAATAGAGCTGATGATCGGTGATGACGTGATAAATTCGGGCGCCGACGATGCCAAACGGTATACACCACAGCGCGACGTCGGAGATAAGGCCGCTTTTGCCGCCCCGGGCGACCCACCGCTTCTCGCCGAGCCAAATGGCCACCAGAGCGCCGATGATGATGCAAAAGGCGTATGCGCGCAGCGGGATCGGCCCCACCTGCAGCACACCGCTTGACGGGCTCGGTATGGAAGTAGCGATACTCGCCAACGTCATTGCGGTTCCGCTCATCGGATTTTACGGGCACGCTCGACGCCGGCGCGGAGGTCTGCGGCGAGCTCACCGATCGCAGCCAGGCCGGCGTCTTCATCGGGTGCGTCCAGCAAGCAACGCACGAGTGCCGACCCGACGATGACCGCATCGGCAAAGGCGCCGACCTCGGCGGCCTGGTCACCGGTGCTGACGCCAAGGCCCACGCCGACGGGGAGTTCGCTGACGGCCCGGACCCGCGACACGAGCGCCGGTGCCAGCGAACTCGTCTGCTGCCGTTGGCCGGTCACTCCCATGACGGCCGTGGCGTAGACGAATCCGCTTGACGCGGCAACGGTCATGGCCAGTCGGGCGTCGGTCGAGGACGGGGCGACGAGAAAGATCTGGTCCAGATCGTGAGCTGTGGCCGCAGCCGTCCACTCTGTTGCTTCCTCGGGGATGATGTCGGGCGTGATGAGGCCCGATCCGCCGGCGGCAGCCAGGTCTGCGGCGAAGGCATCCACACCATATTTTTCGATCGGGTTCCAATACGTCATGATCACCGTCGGTGCGCCCGCAGCAACGCTGGCCTCAACGATTGCAAAGACGTCGCGCACGCGAAAACCGCTCTCGATCGCCTGTTGCGCAGCCTGCTGGATAGTCGGCCCATCCATCACCGGATCGCTATAGGGCAAACCCACCTCGACGATGTCGACACCTCCAGAGACCATCGCCTCGATGGCCCTGATCGACATCGAGGTGGTGGGGAAACCGGCGGGTAGATAACCCACTAACGCTGGGCGTCCCTCTTTGGCCAGCGCGTCGAACTTCTCGGTGAGAGCGCTCATACCTGGGTCCCGATCGCCGGGTCGGTCTTCGGGTCCTCGAGCAGGCCAAACCACTGCGCAGCGGTATGGACGTCCTTGTCGCCGCGACCGGAGAGGTTGACCAGGATCGTGGCATCGGGGCCCATCTCCTTGGCGAGCTGAAGCGCTCCGGCCAAAGCATGCGCCGACTCGATGGCCGGGATGATGCCTTCGGTCTTGCATAACAGGTCGAAGGCCGACATCGCCTCGGCGTCGGTGGCCGGGCGATAGGTGGCTCGGCCGGTTTTCGCAAGATAGGCATGTTCGGGGCCTACACCGGGATAATCGAGACCGGCTGAAATCGAGTGAGATTCCAGAGTCTGGCCATCATCGTCCTGGAGGAGGTAGGAACGCGCGCCATGCAGCACACCAATGTCTCCACCGGTGATTGTTGCCGCATGGCGGCCGGTCGCGATGCCGTCGCCGCCGGCTTCGATGCCGACCAGACGAACATCAGCATCGTCGATGAAAGCGGTGAAGAGGCCAATGGCGTTGGAGCCGCCGCCGACGCACGCGACAGCCGCATCGGGCAACGCGCCGGTCAATTCCAGCATTTGTGCGCGAGCCTCGTCGCCGATGCCGCGGGTGAATTCGCGGACCATCGCCGGGAAAGGGTGCGGACCGGCGGCGGTGCCAAACAGATAACTGGTGGTGTCGACGCTGGAGACCCAGTCGCGCAATGCCTCATTGATCGCGTCCTTGAGGGTGCGGCTGCCAGTCTTGACCGAGACGACCTCGGCGCCGAGCATCCTCATCCGAGCGACGTTGAGCGCTTGGCGTTCGGTGTCGACCTCTCCCATGTAGACGACGCATTCAAGGTCGAGGTAGGCGCATGCCGTTGCCGCAGCGACGCCATGTTGACCCGCACCGG
>JBBSRT010000200.1:0-2937 GCA_038242765.1 Propionibacteriales bacterium | reverse complement strand
GGATCCTCGAGACCGAAACCGGCGACGCGATGATCGTCTTCGTACGCACCAAGCAGGTCACCGAGGAGCTCGCCGAGAAATTGCGGGCGCGCGGCTTCTCGGCCCATGCCATCAACGGTGACATGGTGCAGGCGCAACGCGAACGCACCATCGCCCAGCTCAAAAACGGCCAACTCGACATCCTCGTGGCCACCGATGTCGCGGCCCGTGGTCTTGATGTCGACCGCATCAGCCACGTCATCAACTACGACATTCCGCACGACCCGGAGGCCTATGTGCACCGCATCGGTCGTACGGGGCGAGCGGGCCGTACCGGCGAGGCGTTGCTGTTTGTCACGCCGCGCGAACGCCGACTGTTGTCGTCGATCGAGAAGGCGACCCGTCAGCCGCTGACCGAGATGAACCTGCCGTCGGTCGATGATGTGAACGCCAAACGGGTGGCGAAGTTCGGTGAGGCGATCACCTCGAGCCTCGGCTCGGCGCAGTTCCACCTTTTCCGCAAGTTGGTGCAGGAATATGAGTCCGAAAGCGACGTCAACATGGTGGACGTGGCTGCCGCGTTGGCGGTCATGTCGACCACGGACAAAGAGTTCATGCTCAAGCCTGAGCCAGAGCGGCCGCGTCGTGCCGAGCGTCCGGACCGCGGCGATCGCGGTGAACGTCCCGAGCGCCGGGAGCGGTCCAGTGAAGGGTTCGCGCCCTACAAGTTGCGGGTCGGCAAGCGGCATAAGGTGTCACCCGGGGCGATCGTCGGCGCGCTTGCCAACGAGGGCGGTCTCCATCGCTCCGACTTCGGCAACATCAGCATTCGGCCCGACCATACGATCGTCGAACTTCCCGAGAACCTTCCGTCGTCGTTCTTTGACAGGGTGAAGAAGACGCGCATCTCGGGGCAGTTGATCCACATCGAACCCGATACCGGGCCGCACGGCGGTGGCGCGACGGCGCCGTACCGAAAGTCCGGCGGTTCGAAAGGTCCATCGAAGGGCGCAGCCAAGGGGCGGAAGCCGCGGCACCATAAGGAGCATTGAGGCTTCCGTATGTATCGGCTGATCAGTAGGGAGCAGGACTATGAGTGGGGTTCGACGACGACGATCCCCCGATTCTTGGGCAACGCTCCAGTTGGGGGGCCGGTCGCCGAATTGTGGATGGGTACCCACGCCGGCGGAGAGTCGGCGGTTCAAATCGAGGATGGCGCAATCCAACCCTTGTCGTCGGTGGTTGGTGAACTGCCGTACCTGCTGAAGATCCTTGCCGCAGACAAGCCGTTGTCGCTGCAGGTGCACCCGCAGCGTGCCTTGGCCGGGGCTGGTTTCGCTGCCGAGGAAGCCGCAGGCATCGCTATCGATGCGCCGAATCGTTCATACAAGGATCCGAACCACAAGCCTGAGATGGCCTATGCGCTCACGCAGTTCGAGTCGTTGGTCGGATTCCGGCCGACGGCCGAGATTTTACGCGTGCTGTCGGGCCTCGACACACCGCTGACACACCGCATGGGTGAGCAGCTGCGCGCAAAGCCTGGTTTCAAAGGCATCGTTCGAATGCTCGCGACGCTGCTGGATGAGGACGAGCCGGTCGAAGCCGACGAGGTCAAGGCTGTCGTGGCCGCGTGTCATGACGCGCTCGATCGCGGCATGGACATCAAGCGTGCCTATGCGACCGTCATCGAGGTCTCCGAACATTTCCCCGACGACGTCGGCACCGTCGCCTCGCTGCTGCTCAACCGGCTCACCCTGCAACCTGGAGAGGCCGCGTTTTTGGGTGCCGGCATCATCCACGCCCACCTCAGCGGCATGTGTCTAGAGGTGATGGCCTGTTCGGACAACGTGTTGCGCGCCGGACTGACCAACAAGCACATTGACCGTGCGGCGCTCGTACGATGCCTTGACAAAGGAATGTCGAAGGTGGCGCGGGTGACGCCGCGGCAGTTCGGGTTTTCGACCGAAATTTTCAGCCCGAACGTCGATGAATTTGCGCTTGCGGTCACCCAGTGCTCGCCGGCCGACCTTGACGGTGTCGACCTGCCAAGCCACGGGGCACGCATTCTGCTGTGCACCGGCGGATTTGTCGAGATCGTGAATGAAGCGGACGAAACTATGCGGCTCGAACGCGGCCAGTCGATGTTTGCCTCCGCTGAAGACGGTCTGCTGCGGGCCCACGGCATCGGCGAAGTCGCCCAGGCCTACACACCGTCGCCCGATGCGCCCGACAGCCGGATGCTCGACCTGATCTGATTTGTTGTTCGTGATCTGGTCGTCAGTCCCGGTCCGATCTATCTGAAAACTTCAATAATGCGAGATCGTGAAGGCGCGGTAGATTCGTCAACGTTGGATGCAGCGGCGAAAGAGCTGAGCGTCGGCGTTACGTGACGCATAATCGGGGTGGGAGGGACACGATGGCAAAGAACGTCAGTGAACGCGCCGAAATCGGTGCACTACCGGTTAACCGCGCGGCCGGCACCAAGTGACGATCGCGAACAGCAACACCGTGCCCGGCCCCGGCCATCATGACGAGACGCCCACGCACCAGCCCGACGGCGCGGACGCAGCGCTGCGTACCGATGGCTACGCGCCGCTACGGTCCTATGCCGCCATCGGAGATGGGCGCAGTGTCGCGCTCGTGGCCGGCGACGCCTCGATCGACTGGCTCTGCTGGCCCGACCTTGACTCACCCAGTGTGTTCGGAGCGCTCCTGGACAGCGACCGCGGTGGTGCTTTTGCGCTAGCCCCCACGGTGCCGTTTCGCACCGTTCGGCGCTACCTACCCGGCACAAACGTGCTGGAAACCACCTTCGAAACCGCGCAAGGCCACGTCCGCGTTGTGGATGCGTTGACGCTCGAAGGACATGGTCTGGGCCCTTCTCGAGAGTTGCAGCGACGGGTGGAAATGACGACCGGCGGTCCGGTGCCGATGGCATGGGAGATAAGGCCACGGTTC
>JBBSRT010000199.1:0-2941 GCA_038242765.1 Propionibacteriales bacterium | reverse complement strand
TCTCCTACCAGCGCCTTGTCGGCAAACAGTTCTTGCATCGTCTTCAGCGTCTCGACCACCGAAGGATCGGTCCACTTGATCTCATGAGTGCTGAGCTGATCGTATTTGTCGGCGCCGGCAACGCGCACATACAGGTTTTCAAACCAGTCGGTCAACGTCCAACCATCGGCGCCCGCTAACGAGATCGGCGTTTTGACTCCCGAATCGCTGAGCGTCTTCGACGTTTTCAGGAACTCGTCCCACTTCTTTGGCTCCGTAACTCCAGCCTGCTCGAACAGGGGAGCGTTGTACCAAACGGTTGATTTGTTTGCCGCATCAAGCCATACGCCGTATGGCTTGTTTTCATAGCTGCCGAGTTCTTTCCAGATCGTCGCGTAGTTGTCGTCGACGGCTTTGACGGCATCGCTGCTCAACGGTTGGATGTCGCCATTCTTCGCATACTGGTTGAGGAGGCCCGGTTGAGGCAGGATTGCGATGTCGGGTGCCGCGCCGCCCTTGAGCTTGGTGTTGAGCACGGTGGCAATGTCGTCACCGGTCGATGTGAACGCCACCTTGGCACCGGTCTTGTCCTCGAAGCCCTTGATGACTTCACCGAAAACCTTTTGTTCTGCACCGGTCCATACCGCAGCCACCTCGATCTTTTCACCCTTGAGCTCGGGAAGATCGACGTTGCCCTTGTCGGAGCTGCCTCCGCCTCCGCAGGCCGCGGCAGTCAGCAACGATGCCGAAGCGATCGTCGTCAACAGGGCGCGACTCATTCGTTTATCCATGATTTGTATCCCTTTCGTTCGTATGTTCAGCGTGGTGCGGATGTTCGTTGTTCCAAATCGCTGCTCCACCATCGGGTGCAAAGTAATGCAGTCGTGTGGTGTCGATGAAAACTTCGAGATTGTCTCCGATATTTACCGTGGTACGGGGATTGAGACGGGCAACCAGGAAGGCGTTGTCGCGACCGGCTCGACCGGTCTCCTTGGCGATGTTGGCCGCCTCACCTATCAGCGCGGGACGCGCGTCGATGCTCAGGTGGGCCATCACGTCGGAGCCCATCGGTTCGACAAGGTTGGCCGGCGCCGTCAGTGTCTGCCCTGAGTGTTCGTCGATGAAACGTGCGTCCTCGATGTCTTCGGGCCGGATACCGATGATGACGTCCTTGCCGACGAAGTCCTTGAGAGCCGGTCGGTGATCGAATACGCCGGCGTCGACCGCGAGACGGTTGCCGCCGAAGTGGACTTCCAACTCGTTGTTGTGCGCCTCGAGACGCCCGTGGATGAGGTTCATCGCGGGGGAGCCGATAAATCCGGCAACAAAAATGTTGAGCGGGTGGTCATACAGGTCTTGGGGTGCGGCGATCTGTTGCAGGACGCCGGCGTTCATCACCGCGACCCGGTCACCCAAGGTCATGGCTTCGGTCTGGTCGTGGGTGACGTAGACGGTGGTTACACCCAGATCGTCTTGGAGGCGGCCGATCTCGGCGCGCATCTGTACCCGCAGTTTGGCGTCGAGGTTGGAGAGCGGTTCGTCCATCAGGAAGCATTGCGGCTCGCGGACGATAGCGCGGCCCATGGCAACGCGCTGGCGTTGACCACCGGACAGGTTGCGTGGTTTGCGGTCGAGATGCTCGGTGAGCCCGAGGACCTCGGCAGCTTTGTCGACACGCAGACGGATCTCTTTTTTAGGCAGTTTTCGCAGTTTGAGTCCGAAGCCGATGTTGTCGCGGACGTCGAGGTGCGGGTAGAGCGCATAGGACTGGAACACCATGGCCACGTCGCGGTCCCGTGAGGGCACGTTGTTGACGACCTTGTCGCCGATCGCGATGGTGCCTTCGCTGATGTCCTCGAGGCCGGCGATCATACGCAACGCGGTCGACTTGCCACAGCCCGATGGACCGACCAGGACGAGGAATTCGCCGTCGGCGATATGGATCGACAAACCGTTGACCGCACGCGTGCCGTCGGGATAAACCTTGCCAACACCCTCAAGGGTCACATCTGCCATGAACTCCCCCTCCCATGAGTTTGACCTCACCGTATCGCAATGGTTTTGACGATCGGGAACGCCTCGCAGGTTGTCTCGAGCTACGAAAAAGGCGGCCGGTCATCGAGCCGGACTGACGTCCTGCCTGCCATCCGCCACAGCCGTGCTGTGGCATCGCGATCCTCGGGTGTGATGAGGTTGCCCATCACCCGTAACGCGATGGTCATGAGGTGGTGCGAACGCATGCCGACCGGTCCGGCCGCCGGCAACAGTCGCGGCAACGTGATCAATCCGGCCAGCCGCCGGGCGATGGAGAAAGCGTCGCCATAATGCTCGCGCAACAGCACCGGCCACGCTTCGGACACGTCGTCGCGTGAGGTCAACACATCGGCCACAACCCGCCCGGTTTCAAGGCCGTAGTCGATGCCTTCGCCGTTGAGGGGGTTGACGCAACCTGCCGCGTCGCCGATAAGGGCCCAGTTTTTGCCCGCGACACCCGAGACAGCGCCGCCCATCGGCAACAGGGCCGAGGTGGGCAATCGAAGCTCGTCGCCGAGTTGCCATTCGTCGCGGCGTTGGCTGGCGTAGTAGTTCATGAGTGGACGCAATCGCACGTTGGCCGGTCGCTTGGCGGTGGCCAAGGTGCCGACGCCGAGGTTCACTTCGCCGCTGCCGAGGGGGAAGATCCAGCCGTAGCCCGAAAGGATTTCGCCCTCTTCACCGCGGAGTTCCAGATGGGAGGAGATCCACGGATCGTCGCTGCGGCCCGATTTGACGTAACTGCGCGCTGCAACCCCATACGCGGTGTTGCGATGCCATTCGCGGCCCAGGATCCGGCCGAGCGGTGTGCGCACGCCATCGGCGACGACGAGTCGGTTGCATGAGACCGTATGGCGTGATTTGTCCCCGCGCTGGAACGTCACCGACGTGACTCGTCCACCTGCGTCACGTTCAGCGGCCACGGCGC
>JBBSRT010000198.1:0-2951 GCA_038242765.1 Propionibacteriales bacterium | reverse complement strand
GAGGAAACGCACTGCTTGATGATATCGGGTTGCGGCGTGCACCAAGGGTCCGTCGTCTCCACCGACATAGGAATCGACCTGGTGGTCAAGATGACGGCATCAGGTCGATTCCTGCGTGTCGTCTACGCAACCGGTCGGCGGCTTTCGATGCCGGGTGCAAACTTGGGCACGCGCATGGAGACCTTCGTGCCGAGTCCGGGACCCGTCTCGACCGCAATGCCGTATTCGTTGCCGTAGACCGTGCGCATGCGTGCGTCGACGTTGCCCAATCCGACGGAGTCGCTGATGCTGCCTGCGAGTGCCCGCCTGATCTGTTCAGGATCGACGCCAACCCCGTCGTCCTCGATTGTGATGATGCATTCGGTGCCCGCGTCCTGGGCGATGACGGTGATGGTGCCTGGGCCCGCTTTTGCCTCAAGCCCATGGCGTACGGCGTTTTCAACCAACGGCTGCACTGACAGGAAAGGCAGTGTCACGCTCAACACTTCGGGAGCGATGCGCGTGGTGACGCGTAACCGATCGCCAAAGCGCGCCTTCTCGAGGACGAGATAGCGCTCAATGGAGCGGAGCTCCTCGGCCAACGTCGTGAATTCGCCGTGTTGTCGGAAGGAATAACGGGTGAATTCGGCGAATTCGAGCAGCAGTTCGCGGGCCCGTTCGGGATCGGTTCGAACAAAGGAGGCGATGGCCCCCAACGAGTTGTAGATGAAGTGCGGCGAGATTTGGGCGCGCAGGGCCCGAAGTTCAGCCTCGATGAGCGCCGTGCGGGACTTGTCGAGCTCGGCCAGCTCGAGCTGGCTCGACATCCAGCGCGCGATCTCGGTCGTTGCCCGGGCCAGACCCGCCGATGCCTCATCGGAGATCACAACGACGGTGCCGACGACGCGGTCCTCGACCGACAGCGGAGCGACGATGACGGCAGCCGATGCTTGCGTCGTACCAGATTCGATGGCCGCAGCGGTCAATTTGGTGACCATGAGGCTGGTGCCGGGCCCATCGGAGGCCAGCACGTCAGTGGCATCGGTGATGGCGACCGTTGCTGCGCCCAGCAGGGCGCGCAAGTGGGGGATCGCCTTGGTGGCGCTCTCTGCGTTGAGGCCGGCCCGCAACGCCGGTGCCGCCAGCGAGGCGTTGTGCAGCGTGACATAGGTTGCACGATCAGCGGGCGTGCCCAGCGATCGTTGACGCAACAGCCGGCGGCCAACGACGACGAGCGTCGCCATGAGAGTGGCGGCGGCCAACGCGATCGCATACGGGTTGTCCATGAGGTTTGGCCCTCAGCTGAAATCGAGAAGCGTCGTCTCGGGCGGTTCGGCCTCCGCGGGGAGGTTCTCCTTGATCACCTTGGCGCGTAGGCAATGAGTTTCGTGTCGCAGACGCAGCGAACCGGTCTTGGCGCCATAGCTCAGAAACAGTTCGCGCACACTGTTCATCGTGTCTGGAGATTCGGCGCCCACCATCGTGGCCTCGGCGAACGCCATCAACGCATCCATGTCGAGCTGTTCCCAGCTGCCGAAGTCCGAAATTTCGGGCACGTCGAAGAGTCCCGAGGCCGCGAACGTGTCCACTGTCGACACCGGTGGGGCGGGGTCTCCGACCAATTCGCGGAGCTTGCGCAGCCAAGGGATCGAGTCGTCATACGTCTGCGAAATGGTCGAAAACAGGCCCCCGTCGCGCAGGATGCGCGCGATCTCGGCAAGCTCAGACTGCGAACGGCGTAGGTCGGGGGCAATGACGACATCGAAGGCGCCAGAAGTGAATGGCAGCCGGTTGGTGGAGGTGGTCACGTAGGAGACCTCGGGATGCTTGTCGGCCGCCATCTGGGTGGAGGCCACGACAACATCATGGCCTTGATCGGCAAGTTGGTCGACCAACGCGTGCTGACCCAAATGGAGCACGCTGGACAATCGGTCGCCGACCAGCCATTTTGCGGTGCGATCGCCGTACGGGGTGCTCATTTAACGAAGGTTACCGGGAGCGGGTGTGGGGCTGCGGGTACGCTGCGGGCGTGTCCACTGATCCCTTCTTGGCTTCGGCATCGATGGAGGGACTGCCGTCGGCATTTGCCGCCACTCGCGATGGCATCGACTCACTGCTTCGCGATCGCGGGCTACGCCAGACCAGCCCTGCGGCGACGGCAGAGTCGCTGCTGCTCGGAGCTGCGGCCACCGCCTCGCTCGAGGGCAGCCCGTATGATGTCGAGGAGCTTCGTGCCGGTGGCGGCGACGATGGTGCCCGCGCGGCAGTGCGGCTGTCGTCGGAGTTGCTGGGTCTGGTTCCGGTCTGGAATCGGGCACCGTTGCAGGCGTTGGCGCGCATCCATGCCGTTGCCGCCTCGAGTCTCGTGGCAGCCGAACAGGTGGGCCGGCCAGTCCATGCCGAGGGTTCGAAGCGGTTGATGCTCCTTGCTCGGCTCGTCCAGCAGCCGACCGAGGCGCCGGGTCTTGTTGTCGCGGCGCTCGTGCACGCTGAGATCGCTGCGGCGGGGGCGTTCATCTCGTCGAACGGCATTGTGGCCCGCGCAGCCGAACGGCTTGTTCTGGTGGCCAAGGGTGTCGACCCGCCCTCGCTCATCGTGCCGGAGGCAGGGCACGCCGCGGCTCCCGAAGGCTATCGGGGTGCGCTGGCCGCATACGCGCGCGGCGATGCAGCCGGGGTCAACCAGTGGTTGAACTACGCTGCACAGGCTTTCGCCCGCGGTGCAGAGGCCGCACCCGTCAACGTGCGGTGATCATTTCTGCGCGGATTCGCGCATTCTTCGTGGACTGCCCGAGGTTTTCTGGCACCGCCCACGTGTTGAAACCCGTGGGCGGTGGACGTTTACCACGGGCCCGTGGTGTTCCGACAAGGGCGGTGGCGATAAAAAGGTGGCGCCAACTCCACGGGGATGACGCCCCCAGGCGCAACAATAATGGTGACCCTGCGTGGCCTTCGGGCAGTATCGCCCCGGG
>JBBSRT010000197.1:0-2958 GCA_038242765.1 Propionibacteriales bacterium | reverse complement strand
TGCAGGCGCCGTGGCTGGTGGCTGCGAGGTTGCCCATCACCATGCCGAAGCAGTGATAGAACGGCACCGGTATGCAGATTCGGTCCTCGGCGCAATAGCCGCACAACTCGCCGACGAAGTAGCCGTTGTTCAATATGTTGCGATGGGACAGCGTGGCGCCCTTGGGAAAACCAGTCGTCCCCGAGGTGTACTGGATATTGATCGGATCCTCCGCGGACAACTCGGCCTGTATCTGTGCCACCTGGTCGTCGGTGCCGCCTGCAAAGAGCGCGTCCCACTGCGGGCTTTGCACATAGACGACATTGCGGACCGTGGTCGATTGGGGAAGCACCTCACCGACCATGTCCCGAAACGATGTGCCTTTCAGCTCTTCGATGGCAAACAACACCGAGATGCCGGCCTGGTTCAACACATACCCGAGCTCGTGTGAACGGTAGGCCGGGTTGATGTTGACCAAGATGACGCCGATCTTCGCGGTCGCATACTGGACCATCGTCCATTCAGGGCAGTTGGGCGCCCAGATTCCGACGCGGTCGCCCTTGCGCAGACCGAGTCCGAGCATCCCGGCGGCCAACGCGTCAACTTCGGCGGCCAATTTCTCGTATGACCAGCGCCGACCACTCCCCACGTCGACGAGCGCATCGCGTTCGCCGTACTCGCGCACCGTGTGGTCGAAATTGTCCGGAATCGTATCCTCGAGCAGCGGCTGCTCGGTGAGCCCGGCCGAATAGCTCGCATCCTGCGCCATCATTGTCACCCTTCATGTCAGTCAATTCACATTAACGACTCAGGATTGGATTGAGAAGACACAATTGGTCGAAGCGGACCGCCTGTCGCACGTTTGCGGCCGACAACGTCTAGGCTCAGGTGTATGAACAAAGAGGTGGAACCCACAATCGGCCGACTCATCGCGGACGCGAGCCGTGATATCTCCGCGCTGATCCATTCCGAGATTGCCTTGGCGAAATCGGAGGTGCGCGTCAGCGCCAAGGCCGGTGGTGTGGGTGCGGCCCTGCTGGCCGTTGCGGCGTTCTTCGGATTGCTGATCATCGTGCTGCTGTCGATCGCGGTGGCCTTCTTCTTGACCATGACCGGTATGCACGCGGCCTGGGCGTTCCTGATCGTCACCGCGTTCTACGTACTATTGGCCGCTGTGCTGATCGTCCTCGGCATCCGTTTGCTCAAGAAGATCCGCGCCCCTGAAAAGACGATCTCGACTGCCAAAGCCATTCCAAGTGCATTCAAGGGCGACCGGAGTTCACCGCGCCACCACCGCCACTGAACAACCCGAGCGCAAACCCCGCGACGGCTGCGAGGACGCCGACCGCACCAAGGACCAACAGCCACCCGTCGAACGACGCGGTGACCGTACCGATAACTATTTCTTGAAGCCGCGCACTCAATTCACCGGTCTGCAGCGCCGTTGGTGCCACCTCATCGACTGCGACCTTTAGGGCTCCGGCGACGAGGACCAACCCGAAACCAAGCCAGGCGAGCGCTCGCGCCCTGCTCCGCGCAGCCGCCAGGCTGCCCAGTGCCAACAGCACCGCAAGGACGGAGGCGGCATAAGCCTTCAGCGGCAACTCCCGCAGCGTTTGCACCACGTGCGGGTCGACGCGATCGACGGGCACCACGATACTTTCGGGTGCCTCCAGGGCAAGCGGCGACAACTCGTTTACCCTGGCGATGACGAGTTCGCCAAGCGGCCCGATATCGATCCCCCGCGTCTTGTCGGCAGCCGAACTGTCGAGTAAGAGTCGGTGAGTTCGGCGCTGGGATTTATCCCACGCCGCCTGATAACCCTCAAGTTCGGCCACTTTGGCCGCCACCTTTTCGATGACCAGTTGCACTGCTTCGCGAACAGGCGCGGGTGCGTCGAGATTACGCGTCAGTTGGTCACCGAGCACGTTGGACAACTCACCTTGGAAGTCGCTGTCCGCAGCCAGTGGCGACACGAGTTCGACATACCCACTCTCGTCGATGATATTGCGTTCGGCCCACAGGGCAGGCACCGCAACTGCCGTCGCGAAGATCGCGCCCAGCACCCCGAGCGCGGCAAGCAAACCCCTCACGCGCATCCGCCCGAGCTGACCGGGGTCACCGCGGTTCGGCCTTTTTGTGCATCGGCGGCAACTTGCGAAGCGGCCACCGCGTAGCCGGTCGACTGATCAGAAACCGATGCCGCGAAGATCACGCCATAGACGTCGCCCTGGTCACTAATGAGCGGGCCACCTGAGTTGCCCGATCGGACAAGGCTACGAATCGAAAATGCCTTGCGGACCACCTGACCGCGATTGTAGATGTCGGGGCTTCGCAGTTGCTGAACCTGACGTATGCGGGCAGCGCGCGCATCGAAGGGACCGTTTTCTGGATAACCGAGCACCGCGGCCGGATCGCCGGCCTTGCCGGTGTTGTCGAAATCGAGCGGTTCAAGACCCAGCCCGTCGACGGCCAGGACAGCTATATCGAGCCTGGGGTCATAAACGACAACCTCAGCGCGCATCCGTTGGTTGCCGACCACGACAAACGGCCTGCGCACGCCGGCGACAACGTGCGCGTTGGTCATGACGCGTTCGGGTGCATACACAAAGCCCGAACCTTCGATGCCGCGATCACAGACGGCGGTGCCCAGGACCTTGACCACGCTTCTCGAGGCCTTCTGCACCGCTGGCCGTTGCAACGTTCGCTCATCGGGCGGCTGAACAGCGGCGATGTCTTCGTTCTGGAACGGCTCGAGGTAACGCGGGAAAAGATTCGTATCCAACACCCTGTTGAACGAGTTGAGCGCCTGGTCGGCCGCGCCGGGCATCACCGCATCCACTTCGCCGAGGATGACGGAACTGCGCACGCTGCTGGAGACGACCGGGATCTGAGTGCCGCTGATCGCATAGCCCAGCGCCCAACCGGTGATGAGCACTGCGACAACACCCAGCGCGCTGCCGGCCAGCGAATCGAGCC
>JBBSRT010000196.1:0-2960 GCA_038242765.1 Propionibacteriales bacterium | reverse complement strand
GCTGCCGGCCAGCGAATCGACCCAGCGAGCCGGCCCCCAACTGACACCTTCGCGCACGGTGCCGCCGACACGGGTGCCGATCGCCTGGCCGATCAACGCACAAATCATGACGGCGCCCACCGTCAGCAACGCTGTCACCGGTGTCGAAGACCGCTCACCAAGGACGGATGGGGCAACAAGGATGGCGAGGCTGCCGCCGCCCAGAAGTCCGATTGTGGCCGCCAGACCGGTGACGAATCCCTGAATGTAGCCCGAGACGGCATAGGCGACCATCACAAGGATCAAAATAATGTCGAGAACGTTCATTCGATCACCGGAAACGGCTCTTCAACGCTTTGATCCCAATCAATTTCCCAGCCAACCTCAGAAAAGAGCCGCGACACGATGCCGGCGGTGAATCCCCACAGAGGTACATGGGATTCAACCCGAAAGCCTGGCCCCCGCCAGCCCGAGGGGTGCACGACGGTGAACCGGCTCACCGGATTCATCAGGGTTTCTATGGGTGCACGAAAGACCGCCGCAACTTCGTTGGTATCGACTGGGTGAAGCGGCACCGGATCATTCCAGTAACCCAGCACCGTGGTCACTGAGAAGTTGCTGGGCGGCAGCCACAGTGGTGGCAACTGACCAAAAACGTTGACGGTTTCGGGATTGAGGCCGACCTCTTCCTCGGCTTCGCGAAGAGCCGCATCGACGACATCAGTGTCGCCGGGATCGACCGAGCCGCCCGGGAACGAAATTTGGCCAGGATGTGAACGCATCCCGGCGGCGCGTTGGGTCAACAAGATGTCATGGCCATCCGGCCCGTCGGCGAATAACAGCAGCACTGCCGCGTCACGGGCATCGTCGGGCGGATACGGGAATTGAGGCGCCAAGGATTCGGGCGCGATCCGGTGAGCCAGATCGGCGATCGGTCGGAGCCAATCGGGTATGTCGGTGCTCACGCCGGCCCCTGGGTGCGCACCAGCGCCTGTGCCGTTTGCGGATCGGTGGGCCCTTCGCCGTACGAGGGACACCAATGCGCGACCGGGCACGCGCCACAGGCCGGCTTTTTGGCATGACATACCCGCCGCCCATGCCATACGAGGTGGTGGCTGACTTTGGTCCAGTCACGCCGATCGAAGAGGGCACCGACGGCATGCTCGGTTTTGACCGGGTCTTTCGAGATCGCGAGCGACACCCATCCGAGGCGTCGGGCGAGGCGGGCGAAGTGGGTGTCAACGGTAATGCCCGCGATGCCGAAGGCGTTGCCTAGAACGACGTTGGCCGTCTTGCGGCCCACTCCGGGCAACGTCACCAGGTCGGCCAGCCTGCCGGGCACCTGCCCGTCGAAACGCTCGAGGAGAGCAGCTGACAGACCCAGGAGGCTTTCGGTCTTTGCGCGGTAGAAGCCGGTCGACTTGATGAGAGTTTCAAGATCGTGTCGGTCGGCGGCGGCCATGGCTTGCGCATCAGGGTAAGCGGCAAAGAGCGACGGCGAAACGGTGTTGATACGGCGGTCAGTGGTTTGAGCCGACAACACCGTCACCACCAACAGTTGGAACGGGTCCTTGAAGTCGAGTTCGGTACGTGCTTCGGGATAGGTTTGCGCCAGCACTCGGTTGATTTTGCGCGCCCGTCGCACCAATGCTGTGTCCGGTCGGCCCGGCGCGGAATCTTCGATCGGCACAGGCCAAGGATACGGGCGGCAAAGAAAACGACGGCAATCCGGCTCGCCCGGTGGACGAGTATGCTTCGGTGCGAGAGACTGTGACCGGAGTTACAGCCAAAGATAAGGACTGTTTGTGGACAACGACGTGCTGCGCCAAGCGCCGCTCTTTTCGGGATTGAACGACGATGCAGCCGCATCGCTCGATTTATCGATGACTTCGGTCAGCATCCGGCGGGGCGAGACGCTCTTCAGTGAGGGCGACGAAGGCCGCGAGCTTTTCGTCGTGACCAGCGGCAAGGTCAAATTGGGCCGCACCTCTCCCGACGGTCGTGAAAACCTGCTCGCGATTCTCGGTCCGAGTCAGATGTTTGGCGAGCTGTCACTTTTTGATCCGGGACCGCGCTCAGCAACAGCGACTGCCGTCAATGATGTCGAGCTTCGCAGCCTGAGCCACGAGGCGCTGTTGCCGCTGCTGGGCGATCACCCCGATGTTGCGCGTGCCTTGCTCCACCAGTTAGCTGCGCGTTTGCGTCGTACGAACGAAGTCGTCGGCGACCTTGTCTTCTCCGATGTTCCCGGCCGAGTCGCCAAGGCGCTGCTCGACCTTGCCAGCCGTTTCGGGCGCAAAGCCGACGACGGCATCCACGTCAACCATGACCTCACTCAAGAGGAGTTGGCCCAGCTGGTCGGCGCTTCGCGCGAGACGGTCAACAAGGCATTGGCCGACTTCTCGGCGCGTGGCTGGTTGCGACTCGAACCACGCTCCGTGGTGATCATGGACATCGACCGGTTGAAGCGCCGCGCCCGCTAACTCCTTCGCTGCTCCCCGTTGCCCCGGGTGAGCCCACTCGGTCGAGTAGGCAGATCCGGGGCGTTTACTCTGGCATAGTCATTAGGCCGAAACTGCGCCACTCGGCTCCGCGAGGTGGCGCGATGTTCCTAGGACGATCGACAAGCCTGTCGTATATTCGATGACACGCTTCTCAGATTGACGCGAAGGGTAAGCGCAATCGACCAATGGCCGCGTGTTTTCAGGAGGAATCGATGTCAACTCTCACCGAACTGGTGTCAGGTCTTAGCGCCGGCACAATCGAGGTCGTCGACCTCACCGCGACGCTGTCAGCCTCAACGCCGGTCCTGGAGTTACCGCCGGAATTCGGCCAGACCGCACAGTTCGAACTCGAAGAGATCAGTCGGTACGACGACCGCGGGCCAGCCTGGTATTGGAACAACTTCCGCAGCGGCGAGCACACCGGAACCCACTTCGATGCGCCCAACCACTGGGTGACCGGCAAAGATCTCGCCGATG